>CAMWNY010000223.1 GCA_947175775.1 uncultured Lachnospiraceae bacterium
GCTTTACGGTTTCGCCGCTTACAATCGCGTGGTCTTCTATCATGGTATGCCCGATTAACCACCCTGCACATACACCAAGGAAATGATTCACCGCGTCCTCCGAATAGTTGGTCGCATTCAATTCCTTCTCAAGCGCCGGAAGTGTCGTTTCCCGAAAGTTTGTATGAATGCGTCTGTGAATATCAAGACCTGCATAACCGATTGATGCCATATAAGCCTCTTCATCAATAAAATGCTGAACCGCATGATCTTTAAAATATTTCACCGCCTCTTGACAAACCCATTGACTTTTCTCCTCCTGCTGTCCGAAATCAAACAGCTTATTAAGAATGCTGAATAGCTTTTTATGTTCCTTGTCAATAATATCTACACCAAGGTTGTACCGGTTATTCCATACCAATTGATTTCCCATTTTATGTTCCTCCTAATTACTGCCTTTTTGTTTTCACCAATTATATATGTTTTTCAGTTGTCGTACATCACAGTTTTTGCACTGTGTATTTACCGACTGCAGAACAAATGAGTCTGCACTTTTGCCAATACTTATTATATCATAAAATTTCATTTTATGACCACCATTCGCCGTTCGCAAAATGTACAAATCCACTTTGCTCTCTTGCGCTCATTATATCATAAATTTTCAATTTATGATCACCATTCGCCGTTCGCAAAATATACAGATCCACTTTGCTCTCTTGCGCTCATTATATCATAACATAATATGCCTGCCTTAATAAGTACTAATTTTGCACAAATTATTCCTCTTTTTACACATCCTTTTCCTGAACGTCAAATGCGTTTGGAAACTTATAAAATCTTACGTTTTAACTGAAAAAATGATTGGCTTTTGAACACAAATAAAAGAAAAGAGAGGAACTTCACCTACACTGATTTGTTTTTGGGTAATTGCTGAACTGTTACGGAGGTTTCTTTCAATGGCTTTTTTTAAAAGGAAAATAAATATGGAAAGAACTTTACTGGCATGATAAGATTAAAATATAAAATGAAGCGTATTCAAACAAAACATTGCACAACAAAATCCATTATCATAACAATTTCGCAAAAAGGAGCACTATGAACGAATATAAAATAAAAACATATACGCATAACGCTGTAAAACAAAAAGAATATTGGGATACAGCAATTGGATTGCAGGACGTTGACGGACTAAAGCCTTCCGAATATCTGTACGAATTATCGGAACAAAACATTAAAAATGGAACCAATTCAGATTATAAAAAGAGTATCTGAATTTTCTTCCTCTATATGGCAGGTTCATCCGTTTGGCGAAGGAAATACAAGGACAACCGCGGTGTTTATGGAGTTATATTTAAACAGCATGGGATTTTGTGTTAATAATGAGATGTTTCAGGAACATGCGAAATATTACAGAGATGCGATGGTACGTGCCAATTATGCGGATTATGCAAAAGGCGTTGATACGGAGTTTGGATTTTTGGAAAAATTCTATGAGAATTTGCTGTTTCACGGAAAATATATTTTGAAAAATGATGACACGATTTTGGCATGAAAATAGCGGTTGCAACTTCAAATTGCGAAGGTGCAACCGTATTTTGATAGACATCATGAGGGAATTTTCGTATGCTGATATTCAAAAGGAGGAGATACATATGACGTTAGGTCAAAGATTACAAAAGGCAAGAAAAGAGAGCGGTTTATCGCAGGAGGAGCTGGCAGAACAGTTGGGCGTCTCAAGGCAGGCGGTCAGCAAATGGGAAAATGACAGCGGCTATCCCGAAATGGAAAAAATGATACGGTTGAGCCAAATTTATCAGGTCAGCCTGGATTATTTGGTTGGAAACGGTCAGGAGCAGGAACATGCCGATGAGGAAAACACGGCAGCAGGGTGGTATGTCAGCCGCGAACTGGCGGCAAGCTTTTTATCGTATCGAAAAACAAAGTTTATGAAAATAGGAGTGTGCGTTCTGTTAGTGTTTTTGTCAAGTGCATTTTCTTACATAGACATATATTATTATGAATATGAAGGGATAGGAGACATCCTCAGCACATTCCTGATTATGGTGGCAATTATTTTAATTTTTATCATTGCGATAACAGGTAATCCCTATAAAAAGCTGAAGACAGAGCCGTTGGTATTTGATGATGAAGTATTGAAACAATTGCGTGTTGAATTTGTAGAAAGTAAGAAAAAACTGCAGATTATGCTGATAGGCGGCGTATGTATCTGCCTTACGGGATGTATGCTGTTTCAGGAGCTAGCTATATTTATCCATGAGGAGCGGCAATATTTATGGTATGCAGCAGGAGATGTGCTTACAGGAATCGGTGCGTTTTTTGTGCTTTATGTATGGGGAACGTGGAACGCATACAGGATATTGACGATGAATGAACACTATCATAAAAAGAAGGAGAAAAGTTGATTATGAAGCGTGTATATTTATTTGTTTTGTTTATTGCAATTTGTACTTTTACGGGCTGTGGGCTGAAAATAAGTGAGAAGGAGAACGAAAAGCTGTCCCGTATTGAAATCTACGATGCGGACGGTAGCAGTATTGCCGTATTGGAAAATCAATCAAGTTCTGATGTCAAATCTCTTTTTGATAATGAAATGTGGGTTAGCGAAGAGCAGCCTGATGAGACGCTGACGCCGCAATATACCATTTACTTGTATCAGGAAAAAACGCGCACGCTGTTACAAGAAGAGGACGCGGAACGTTATGTAAAGATTGTTACTTGCGTAACATATGAAAATTCGGATGTCGTAAAATATATTATAAATGAAGACACGGTTCCTGGTATTGTATCAGAGGAGGATTTAACGTTTTATTTTACGGGGACAAAGGCATTTTTTTCTGAGATAGAGAAAATATGTTCTGCATAAAGTAAATATCTGTTTAGAGATTATTTAGAAGCTTGTGTGCTATTCTTTTGAAAAATGATAAGAAAGAGGGCGTAACAATGAGGAACAAAAGAATAGCAGTATTTCTTTGTGCTGTTTCATTATTAACGGCAACGAGCTGCGGCAGGTCTGAAACGGATACGGTTGCATTTGACGATTTCGGTAAGGGTTCTTCCGGATTTGCAGCGGAGACGCAGGGGAGCAGTGCTTTTTGGGAAAATGACAGCGCAAATTATGTGTCTGATGCAACGGACACAGGCACGCAAGCGGACAATGAGGGAAACGATGCAGATACGGTGGCTGCTGCAAGTACACAAGGTGACATGAACAATCAACCCGACCAGCCGCAAACAGATACGGAATTGGACGGTGATGTCGAAAGTATCGGGGATAACAGTATTGTCATTAATAAGGTATCTCATATGTCTGAGGAGGATGCCGTAATCAACATAAATGAAATGGACCTGATTACCATTTATTTTACCGATGAAACGACATATGAGATACATACGGTCAAAAACGGCGGTGTAAACGGAGATGCTGATGTTGAGAAACAGCAAGGAGCTTTTTCTGACATCAAAGAGCAGTCTTCCGTTAATCTGACAGGCAGTTATCAAGGAAACGATTTTTATGCGAGACATGTAATTATATATCGGTTTGTTTGATTTGTAATAAGCAAAAACGGTGCTTTTTTATAAAGAATGCATCGTTTTTTGTTCCTATCATTTACGGTTTCTGCCGACGCAAAAAAGAAAATTGAGATAACGCAATACCTATGATATAATGAGCGCAAGAGAGCAAAGTGGATTTATACATTTTGCGAACGGCGAATGTTGATCATAAATTGAAAATTTATGATATAATGAGCGCAAGAGAGCAAAAGGAACCTGTTCATTTGCCAAACACCATACTTGTCCGGATGGACATCAATGTAACTTAAAAACAGCATCATATCAAGCAAACACAGGAGAAAACCGTATGATTATTGAAAACGAATTTCCAATTTTAGAGTACAGCACAGAACGCGATGCCGTCATTAATCCTAAAAAAGGCAAGGAACCTTTTCCGCGTCTTTGTATCATGACCTTTTTTAGAGAAGTATTTGATGCCTTTGTAAACGAACACCACGGGGAAAAAATCGGCGCATACGTATCGGAAATGCGCGAGTTTCCAGTGTACAAACTTGTATATAAGGAAACGGAGCTCTGTATTATTCAGGCAGTCGTAGGTTCCGGTTCCATTGCGATGATGACGGACTGGCTGTTTGGAAATGATGTAGAGGTTCTGCTATGCTGTGGCTGCTGCGGTGTTCTTGCGGACATTCCGGCAGGTGACGTTATTATTCCCATACGGGCGTTACGGGGTGAAGGCGCGTCATATCAATATTTACCGCCAAGCAGATACATTGAACTGCATCAGCAGCCGATACAAATATTCAAAGACGTGCTTGAAGAATGCAAGATTTCATATATAGAATGTACGACATGGAGCACCGACTGTTTTTACCGGGAAACAAAAGACATGGTAGCGCACCGGATAAAGCAAGGCTGCCAAGCCGTTGAAATGGAATGTTCCACAATGGCTGCAGTCGCACAGTTCCGCGGCAAAATATTCGGGCAGTTGCTCTATAGCGGTGATATTCTTGTCGGCACGCAGGATTATGACGACAGGAACTGGTTTTCCAACAAATCTGCACGGGAAAGGCTTTTTCAGATAACCGTAGAGGCGTTGATACGCTTTTCTGAAGCAGATAAAATCTCAGGAGAATAAAGGAGGATAACGATGTATTCCAAAATCGAAGAATGGCTCAGCAATCTTTTAGAGCAGGAAATTCCATCGGAAACGGTTGCATTTTGTTTCAATCTTTATGAGGACGACGGCGACACCTGGTCATTAGAGCTGGTCGGTACGGGAGATTTTGATGTCGACCCCGGAAATCCCGACTGGGCATGTGAGGAAGTGACGGATTTTGACACAAGAGAAGCCCCTCTTTCATGGGAAAAAGAGGCGGAATGGGACGAAATACTGGACGACGTAATCACTGCGTTAAAGCAATACTTGGAAACAGGAATTCATGCTGACGTCCTCAAAGCGTATGCCGGAGTAGGAGTTGGTTTTGTAGACGGTGATATGGAAATTTTGTATACAAAAGAATAAAATACCTTATAACAGAGATATCCGCTTTTGCCATGTCTATTTTAAAGATTGGACAAAGGCGGTATTTTTTCTTGACATATATAGATGACCGATATATAATTCTATATATAGATAATCTATATAT
>CAMWNY010000224.1 GCA_947175775.1 uncultured Lachnospiraceae bacterium
CCCCCCCCCCCCCCCCCCCCCCCCCCCCCCCCCGCTTTTTTTTTTCAAGCACAACCCGGCAAACGCGATGCTCAGGAGTCTCGTGGGCTCGGAGACGTGTATGAGAGACAGGCCTAAGACAACGCAGCGCATCCAAATCCATTCCGACTCCACTGTCAGCCACGACAATGCAAATTTTGCCATGCCGTTCCCGAATACGGATTAAAATCCTGCCGCCTTCCTCCTTCGGCGCAAGACCGTGTATAATCGCATTTTCTACAAGAGGCTGAAATGTAAAGGTCGGAATTAGCACAACCTCCGCATCCGTCTGACAGTCAATTTCATACGTAATTCTGCCGCCAAACCGCATTTCCTGTAAAAACATATAGTCCCTGACAATCTTTAACTCCCGTGCCAACGACACCTTTTTCTCCGGCGTTTTTAAATTATAGCGAAATAAAAAGCTCAACGCCTGTATCATTGCCTCCGTCGTCTGCGCGCCCTCCAAATCCGCCATACCGCCGATTACATTCAGCGTATTAAAAAGGAAGTGCGGATTAATCTGGCTCTTTAACAAATCCAACTCCATCGCATCAAGACGTGCAGCAATCCCAATCTTTTCAAGTTCTTCGGCATGGTATAAATCCATTGCCTTTCGCCGCTCCTCCAATGCCATGATATATTCACCGGTGGCATATTTCATTTTATTAAAAGCAACCACCAGTTCGCCCAATTCATCCTCACTCTGTACTTTAATATCATCAATAAAAAAGTCATTTTCCGCAATTCTTCGGGAAGCCTCCGCCAACTCCACGACAGGATAAACAATCGAAGAATTAAGAAACTCCGCAAGCTTTCGCGTGAAATAGAAAAAAAGAATCTCAAACAAAAGCAGCAATGCCGGCATCACCATAATCATCCGGACTTTCCCTGCGTAAACGCTGAGTCCGTCCTCCAGCGTATCCCGCATCAGCTGTTTCGCATAGTTTTGCAGATAGTTCTGCATATCGTATACTTCATACAAATCAGCAATATACTCTAATGTCCGCTCTCCTCCGTTCAGAATATGATCCCTTTTTGTACAGTATACCTGATACATATTTAAAATTGACCATGTCTTGGCATAACGCGCCTCTCCCGTTTTTTCATAGTCATATGGAAGCTGTTCGATTACTTTCTGCGTCTGTGCAATCGCCTGTTTCAATGCATCACGCGCTTCTTTCTTTCCTGTCTTGGCATAAGTCTCAAACAGGCTTGCCTCATCTTCCATGCACTGCACAAAATCAGCAGCAACCGAATTACTGTTTAAAATGACGGAAAAGTCAAACACAGAATATTTCACGGTCCAAACCGCCAAAACAATGGATAAGAAAATCAGTAAAAATACAATGGTAGTGAAGACTTTTATCTTCTGCTTGATTTTTAAGGAGTTCCATACCATTTTCAGGCGCTGCCTCATAAAATACCTCCGACTGGTTTGATTGTACTAACTACGCCGTTTTGAAGCAGACGCATGTTCTTTTATCTGTGCTTCCACATAACGGTAAAAGTCACCTTGTTCTCTGCCCAACACATGTTTTGTCAGCATATATCCGTGATTGACGTCCGTATAAACGATAACAATGCCTGCTTCTTTGCGCACACCTCTCACTTTATCCCACCGGATTTGTTCACTCTTATCCCCCAATGTCACATGGATGCCGTCTTCCGCAAAGACAAGCTGCGTTCCCTGCGGAATGACGGACACCTGCGCTTTTGCCTTTAGGTAAGCGCCCAGCGGCTGTATCACCGGAACCAGAAGGCACGCAAGAAACAGAAATGCCTGTACGGCATCGCTTGCCTGATTCCAAAATCGAACCGTTAAAAGGACCATTGCAATGGCAAAAACAATGTTGCACACCCCCACAAGCGAGTGGTAGGTGCGGTACATTGATAATGCCCAAAAATCCACCGGCCGCACTTTACTTTGATATTGATAACGCATATAACACCAATACCTTTCTCACATACACTATTTACACGCGAATCAGCCGCTCAAACAATTTAACCGAATAAATTGGGAAGAAACATTGTAATCTGCGGGAAGAATGTCAGCAGCAGCAAAACTGCAATCATGCACACATAAAACGGCATCGTCGCCTTGACAACCTTCTCCATTTTTACTTTGCCGACCGCTGAAACGATAAACAATACGGAACCTACTGGCGGTGTTAACAGACCAATACCACAGTTTAAGATAACCATGATACCAAACTGAATCGGGTTAATACCGATTGAAGTTGCAATCGGGAGTAAAATCGGCGTTGCAATCAAAATAATCGGCGCCATATCCATAATACATCCCAGTATAAGCAAAATCAAATTCAACATCAGCGCAATCAAAACCGGATTATCCGTCAGACCGACTATTGCCTCCGACGCAAGAACCGGAACATGCAGCGTCGTCAGACAGTAACCGAAAATACTTGATGTCGAAATCAAAATCAACACAATGGACAGCGTATCAATACAGTTTTCCAATACCTTCCATACGCCCTTCCAGTCCAGTCCCTTATAAATATACACGCTCACAAGCAGACTGTAAATAACCGCAACCGCCGCAGACTCCGTCGCCGTAAACCAACCGCCGACAACGCCGACAACAACGATAATAACTGCTGCCAATGCCCAAAACGAAATACCGAGCTGTTTGATTAAATTCTTAAAGCTGAACTTATCACCCTTCGGGTAATTCCTGCGCTTCGAAATAATATATGAGCCAATCATCAGCGAAATCGCAAGCAGCGCGCCCGGAATATATCCCGCGAGGAACAGGCTTCCTACGGAAACACCGCCTGCCGACATTGCATAAATTACCATATTATGGCTGGGCGGTACCAAAAGACCTTCACATGATGATGTAATCGTTACTGCCGTCGAAAAATCGTCATCATAGCCCTGATCCACCATCATCGGGATAAGAATACTTCCAAGAGAAGCCGTATCTGCCGCCGCGGAACCCGAAATACCTCCAAAGAAGTAAGACGCCACGATGTTTACCATTGCCATACCGCCTGTCATCCACCCGACGCAGGCGTTTGCCAAGGCAATCAGCTTTTCCGAAATACCCCCGCTTCCCATAAGACAGCCCATTGTGATAAAAAACGGCACCGCCATCAGGCTAAACGAATTAATGCCCTTTACCATCTGCTGGCAGATTGTCGTAAACGGCAGTCCCTGATACAATAAACATAAAAGAGACGAAAGCGCAACTGCATACGCAATTGGAAATCGCAGGAAAATCATCACTGCAAAACTAACAAGCAGAACCAAAATTGCCATTGTCTGTGTACTCATGCTTTCCCCTCCTTTAACACAATATTCTTTAAATGATTATAAAGCGTTTCAAGCTCAAAAATTACCATCGCGATACCGGCTACAGGCACCGGAAAATACATCCAAAATCTTGAAAGCCACGGCATACTGACATAGCTTCCTTTTGCACCAAGTCCCGACGCATATTTCCAGCCTACAACAATCATCACAACTGCCAAAATCAAGACGCAGACGTCTGCCAAAATGTCCAAAAACCGAAGCAGACCTTCCGGCATAAAACGGTCAAGCGCCGTCATTCGGATATGCGCCCCGCGCCGGATTGCAAGCGCTGCGGACAGCACTGCCATGTATGCCATACAAGTCAGCACAACCTCCTCACTCCATGCGGGGTCCGGAATAAACGAAACATACCTGCCGATAACACTCATTGTCGTAATTAAAATATCGGCAATCAGCAACAGCTTACAAACAAACAGAACAATTTTATATGTAATGTCGAATACCGGTTTGATTTTATCAACCTGTTCAAAAAAAGCAGACATAAAATACCTCCTCTCTTATAGGTGGGAAAAGGCGCCGCTTTGCGGCGACGCCTGATAAGAATGCTTCGCATTCAAAGTTTATTTTGCCAAGTCAAGAATCTTCTGATACAGTTCTTCCTGACCCTTTGTGTTTTCTTCAATAACACCCTTTACAGCTTCCTGCCAAGGAGTAACGTCGCTTACTTCCACTACGTTTACGCCGTCTGCCTTTAACTGCTCTAAAACTTCATTTTCAGCGTCCTCAGAAATCTGTCTGTTGAACTGTGATGCATATTCGCCTGCCTCAACCAGGATGTTCTGCTGCTCTTCTGTCAGAGAATCCCAAGCTTCATCTGTGATGATAACCTGAATTGCACCCAATGTATGTCCGTCTAAAATCAGGTTCGGAGCAACCTCAGGGAATGCATTTGACTTGTAGTTTGCAATCGGCTGCTCTGCACCGTCAACTACGCCTGTCTGCAATGCAGAATAAAGCTCGTTAAATGATACAACCGTCGGGTTTGCGCCAAGCGACTCAACAAGACCGTTCATAACCGGATCGTTGGAAACACGAAGCTTCATGCCTGACAAATCTTCCATGCCGGCGATTTCTTTTGTCGTAAAGAAATGACGGAAGCCCTCTTCACCGTAGAAGAGACCTCTTACGCCGCTGCCGTTCTCATGCGGCTCAAGCAAGAATTCTTCTGCCAAATCCGATGTTGCAAACGACCAAAAATGTTCACGGTTTACAAAAGTGTAGGGCAGGGAAAGAAGCATTGACTTCTCGCCGCCGTAGCTTGTAAGCGCAAATGCGGAAATACGAGACATATGTATTGTACCGCCGCCGCCTAACATGGTATCCAAAACGTCGTTCTCAGAACCAAGCACACCGCTTGCCTGAATATCAATTTTAATTGTACCGCCGGAAAGCTCTGCAACCTTATCGGCATATGCCGTTGCTGTCTGTCCAACAATTGTGTCAAGCGGGTTTACCTCTGCGTATACCAGGGTTACTTCCGGCTCTGCTGCAGGTGTTGTTGTGTCTGCAGGCGCTGCCGGCTCTGCTGCGCCTGTGTCCGCAGGTGCTGCTGCCTGTGTCTGTGCAGGCGCCGGCTCTGCCGCGCCTCCCGTTGACGATGTATCCGGCGATTTCAGCCCGCAGGCTGTTACGGATACAATCATAGTCAATGCAAGCATGACTGATAATACTTTCTTTTTCATAAATAAAATCCTCCTTTTTATGTTATTAAGATTAGGGTGTCAAAAGGTCCATTTTCATTGCAGAGATAATTTTTTAAAGATTG
>CAMWNY010000225.1 GCA_947175775.1 uncultured Lachnospiraceae bacterium
GTGGTTTTGCTGTCTCTACAAATGCGGCTGCGGCTGTTCGGGCTTTTTCTTCTGTGTTTGCGTATGAATATGTATAGCCGCCTGTTATTGGGATACCTGCGGTTTTTAAGCCGTTTACGTGCTCCCGGAAGCGGGAGTCGGGGGTGTTTTTGGCATTGATTACCTTTAAGATTGCAAACTCGACGCCGGCAGGTTTGAGAGATTGGTAGTTGGTTATTTTGTTCCATTTGGCGATGTCGATGCCTTTTTTCATGAATAAAATGCCTCCTCATTTATTGTTACAATACCCGCTGTTCTATATCATCACAAAATACTGTATAATATCCAGTATCAGATACTTCAATTTTGTAATCTCTGACAAAATTATCTACATTATATTGTCCACCATATTTATTTCACTTCTATTGTTATAATTGCAGTGCAATAGATTGAATCTTCTTGCATTCGTTTCGGTACACTTATATTGTTATAAAACTTACGTATACTGTTTGAAGACGGTGGTATTGTATTGGCAAAATCTTTAACAGCTATTCCGCTATTGCTACTACTTACCATTATTATTGTTCCCTTTAAATCTACAGTTCCAGTATATCCATCTAAGTCTATTTCGCCCTCTATATATAATGTGGGAGTACTGTCACCTGGAACCCCCAAAGATATGAAACCAACCGTAGATTGAGTCAGAGTTATATATGATTGTTTAGTATGTGTATTCATATAAAGCATTTCCGACGCACTTTCATCAGTACCATACTCTTTCCTATCTGGAATTATAGTTAATTTTAGATATTTTACTTTCGCTTTAGGTTGTGTGGTGTTATCAATGCTTTGCTCCGCCACAGTTAATCTATCAGCTAAAGCTGTAATCTCGTTTGCATTAGCTACTATCTTACTGTCTTGCTCAACCTGTTCATCTGTTAATCTCTTAAATATATCTGTGTTTTCCTCATTCACTTTTTCCAGCAAAGCTATCTTATTTTCTGTGGTTTCCACTCTAGCATCCAGTGCTGTAATTCTATCTCTATTATTATTAATAACCTGCCCATGCCCCACAATTGTCGGTCCCCAATTATCCAATCTTTTCTGCGTATTATCTTTCCACGTCTCAATACCGTCAACGCTTTCCCGCAGCTCCTTAATCTCCCCAACCGTAGCATACACACCCGGGTCCACCTCGAGCGACACGTTCTCGGCATTTCCCACTGTCGTAACCAGCTTAATACACGCCCCGGAAACGGTAACTCCGTTATATGCCGGCATATAACAACAGCCCGACATTTCCGCCGTAACGGCATACAAAATCTCTCCGTCATCAGGGTCAATCGCATACAACCCTAATGCCCTCATATGATACCCTTGCGTCAATTCCAAATTGTTAAATATTGCTTCAATCGTAACCGCCACGCCGTTGGTTCGCGTAACCTTAGCAACAGACACCGTCTGTTTGACTCCGGAGAACTCTGTAAGCGCCTCCAGCTGCTCTAATGTATATTCCATATCGGACGTGGAAATCTTCGTAAACTCAACATTTCCTTCCCCTGTCATCATTTTGGCAAGCAATGCTTGTCCTTTATTCGTAATAACTAACCTTGAAAATTCTGCCATTTTTTCTCATCCTTTCATTCCTTATTTTTTAATCTCTAAAATCCTTAATCATAAAACACGACACGCCGCCGCTCGAAATGCCCTTCACGATTACGACGTTATCCTCCCGCCAGTCATTTGTAATGCGGAAGGTATGTACCAAACATGCGCCTCCGCCTGCCGGAGCAGTTCCTTCTGCCTCCATCGGTATCATATTTTTCGAATCAATCACGATATTGCATGGCAGTATCGTCAAGAGCAGTCGCTCCAATTCCTGCGTCTGTCCGAATAATTCAAGCTCCGTCTCCAAAAACAGCGTATATCCCGTCTCAAAATTATGCGTTAAGACAAACCCCGTATCGCCGCAAAGCTGCGTCAGCCTTTGCAGTAATATCTTCCACGTATACGGTATTCTGTCAAACCATTTGCTGCGGACGCGTTCGCGCCTCAGTTCAAGCGTATCCTCCTCGCTTGGATAGATGCCAAGCATTGCTTCAAATCTTGAGATACCGTATTCATCCGCCGTTTCGATAAAACGGTTGCGCAGCACCCGGTCGGCAGTATCCCACACGATTTCAAATTCCTCGTTTTCAGCTTCCAATGCGGCGGCAGGTTCCCTGTAATTACGCATAAACACTGGCAGATAAGAAACAAGACCCATTTCTCTTATCATTCGGATACACCTCCTATTACAGGAACTTCGTATGCGCCCAGTTTTAAATTCTCAGAATTCCCATTCAGTCTTGTGTCCGCAATATCCGCCACTCCATTCACTGCAAGAATTCTTGATTCAATCTGACTAATCCGAACCACGATATTCGCGGTATCTTCCCACTCTTTCCGAAGCTCCAGCAGATATGCCTCAACTGCGTTTTTTATTGGCTCCCGCAGATTTGACCAGCTATATCCTTCCTGAAACGCAATGTTTGTTGTTACATTTACGGGAACCTCACTTGCACTTTGTACCTTTACCATATGACCGATTGGCGCGAGCCCTGCTCCCTCACCCGTTTCATTGTCAGGATCAAGCATGTCCTGGACTTTATGTAATAAATCCTGCGTCGCTGCCTTAAAGTCATCTGATTGAACAATTGTTATCAAAACGCTGCCACCGATTGTTAATTTCTTATCAGACGCCGCCTGATGAACTGCCGAAAGCCATCCTGCAACCGTTTCATCTAACCCGTCAGCAACGGACGCAACCCATTGCGTAACCGCTGCACTCGGTATCATATCCGCCGGACGCAAATCCCCGTTCCATACTCTTGTCACCTTAACGCCGCCGACACCTGAAATACTGCGGACCTTCCCAAGATAATCCGCCCTGTTTCCGCCAAACGATTTTTCGTTAAAACTGTCAAAATACCGCCGCCGTAATGTCTCCGTATCCTCCTCGTCCTCACCTGGTATCAAGATTTCCGTAAGCTCTGCCGTCTGCAGACCATTGATATACTCAACCGGTATCAACTGTCCCAAATATCTGTTGCCAATGCTTCCCGCTGTTTCACACTGCACCTGGTATTGTCCCGGCTCAATCCGCTGTGTCACTACATAATTTACACCGTCTATGCTAAACCGCCTGCCCGTAACATCCAGTTGTGCAGGCGTGAATTCTCCCCTGAGTATCGCTTTTGATGCAGGCTTCGGCACAATTCCCCTGTCCTTTGCAAGCAAAATCAGATATTCCCGCGCGGCAGTATCTCCATAGGAATTTTTGATTAAATATTCCAGTTCAATATACAAAATCTGCAGCTCCACTGCCGTCGCACTGTGTGTGTCGTAAATCACGGAGCTTGGTCGTTTGTCCAGCTTGTCAGAAATTCTGCCAAGCATCCGCTCCAAAATCACCTCATATGTTTCCTTTTCATACATCAGGCATTCACCTCCTTCTCTGCCTTAACATCACCATAAATCGTATGCACCGTAAAAGATGTATGCACCACGCCCTTTGTGCTAAGGTCATGTTCAAAATCCGTCACGCTTCGGATACGCGTATCGACAAGCAGCGCTTCCGTAATCCGCCGTTCCAGCTCCGGGCATACATAGGTAACCCTTTTTCCATACAAATCGAGTGTCTCAATCCCGTACCACCACGGATAGATAATGTACTGATAGCGTTCCGTGTTTAATATCCGAAATACTGCCTGTTTTACCGCATCACGGTTATCCGTAAAACCTCTTACGGAGTTCCCCTCTAAATCCATTTTGTAAGTTTGGCTTGGCTGTTCCGCAATCTCAAAATCCTGGTTTAAAAAACCAACTGTTGACGGTATCATTTGCCAATCCGATCCCACACAATGAATTTTTGACCTTCCTGCTGCCGGAACAAAATTACCTCATCACCGACCGCCAAGCCATTGTGTACGGTGATTTCCTTTTTACCCCTTATTCTGTGTATATGCGCAAGGTCCTCCTCGCCTGTCGTCAGGTCGATGCCGTCGCCGCTGTTGTCCCTGCCTTTTACGGTATGGGTATGCGTTTCAAGGCTGCTTTGTGTTGCCCAGTCCACCGTGACCATTGTTTTAAAATCCGTCACGTTCCGCGATAAAACCAATTGTTTTTCACCCAGCGTCATTTTCTGTTCCACATTGATTTGTAACGGTGATGCACTGATTACGTTTCCAAAATAGATGCAGACCGGCTTTTTTGCGTCAACCGCCTCGATTGCCGCGCGTTTTAATGTTTCAACCAATCCGTTTGCGTCAGACAACAAACTCACCTCCTCTTAGTGTCAAATCCATCCAGTGTTCCCCTTCTTTATATAAATGCCTGCATTTTTCCACAAGCATTCTGTTTTTTATCTTCACGTCCCCGAGCGCAAGGTGAATAAAAATCATTGACCCCGCCCTGACACGGTTGTCTCCAATGGCATTTGTAATCTGCAGGCTGCGGGTTTTCTGATTGTACAGCTCCAAAAGCGCATTTGCCTTTTCCTGCCCGTTTTCTCCCTTCTGCAGCGTCTCAAAATATTGTAAAATGCCCCATTTATTAATGTTTTCGGTGCTCTTCGCCATAAATACGTCCCTGACGCCGGTTTCCTCATTGTCATAAGTCAGCTTGATTTGGTTGTATGTATTGTCGTCAATGGACGAAGTATAGTCGTAATTTTCGCCGGTTTCCTCATCAATCATCAGATACGCGCCCGGCACGCCCACGTCCATTGACGCAAGACTTTTCAGCGTAAGCTTTCCGAAGTCATCATATAGAACATACATTTGTTTTGTGTTGGTCAGCGTCAAGTCGAGCGCATTGGCAATCATTTCAAACAAGGATGTATTTTCTTCTACTCTCGACTCAATGACATATTTGGTATCCTCCAATGTTCCGGCAGCCAGCGCATACTCGTCCGCAACCATTTGTATGAACTGTGCCGCCGTTTTGTCTTCATATACTTTTGTATCTTTGTTTTTCAGATACCGCAGCTGGTCATAGGCGGTGACCGTGATGATCCCTGCGTGTGCACGCTGTTGTTTGAACACAAATCCAAAGAAAATATTGTCGCCGTCAACCCGCAT
>CAMWNY010000226.1 GCA_947175775.1 uncultured Lachnospiraceae bacterium
GATATAATTAGTCGATTATGCGAAAGGAAGTGCGAACTGAAGGCGTTTTTAATATTGGAAGACGGCACCGTGTTTGAGGGAATTCAGATTGGTGCGGACAAAGAAGTAATCAGTGAAATCGTTTTTAATACGTCTATGGCAGGGTATTTGGAAGTGCTGACGGACCCGTCATATGCAGGTCAGGCGGTGTGTATGACGTATCCGTTAATCGGCAATTACGGGATTTGTAAGGACGATATGGAGTCTTCAAAACCATATCCTGACGGTTTCATTGTCAGAGAATTATCTAGGAATTTCAGCAATTTCAGAGCAGATGTTTCCATTCAACAGTTTTTAGAAGAAAACAGTATACCAGGCATTGCCGGCATTGACACAAGGGCGCTTGTGAAAATTCTGCGCGAAAAAGGCACAATGAACGGCATGATTACGGCGAACGAGGCGTTTGATTTGGATGACGTTTTGCCAAAACTCAAGGCATATACAACGGGAAAGGTGGTTGAACAGGTTACCTGTCCAAAAAAATATGAAGTAAAAGGCGCACGGCGCCTGTCGGAAAACGGTGCGCTTTCTGGCAGCGCAAAATTTTCGGCTGTGGATTATGAAGCGGGAAAACGCGAGAAAAAGCCTTCGCTGGTCACAAAATTAAACGGTGCAGGTTTGAAGGTTGCGCTGCTGGATTTTGGTACAAAAAAGAATATCGCCTGCTCTTTGGCGCAGAGAGGCTGCGACGTGACAGTCTATCCTGCCGCGACGCCGGCAGCAGAAATCATCGCGTCCAATCCAAACGGAATAATGCTTTCGAATGGACCGGGCGACCCGAAGGAGTGCACTTCCATGATTACGGAGATAAAAAAGCTCTACGACACGGACATTCCGATTTTCGCGATTTGTCTTGGGCATCAGCTTATGGCGCTTGCAACGGGGGCGGATACATACAAAATGAAGTACGGACACAGAGGCGGCAACCACCCTGTTAAGGATTTAACGACCGGAAGGGTTTACATTTCGTCGCAGAACCACGGGTATGTGGTGGATACGGACAAGCTTGACCCGAAGGTTGCAACGCCGGCGTTTATCAATGTCAATGACGGAACAAACGAGGGATTAAACTATACGGGGAAAAATATTTTTACCGTGCAGTTTCACCCGGAGGCGTGCTGCGGTCCGCAGGACTCAGGGTATCTGTTTGACCGCTTTATAGAAATGATGAAGAAATGATGGAGGTGACGAAGGAATGCCGAAAAATCCGAATGTAAAAAAAGTAATGGTTATCGGTTCCGGTCCGATTGTAATCGGTCAGGCTGCCGAGTTTGACTATGCGGGAACGCAGGCATGCCGTTCTTTAAAAGAAGAGGGCGTGGAGGTTGTCCTGGTCAACTCTAATCCTGCCACGATTATGACGGACAGGGACATCGAGGAGAAGGTGTATATCGAGCCTTTGACGGTTAAGGTTTTGGAACAGATTATCGAGAAAGAACAGCCCGACTCCATTTTGCCGACGCTTGGCGGACAGGCGGGATTAAATCTCGGAATGGAGCTTGAGGAGAGCGGCTTTTTGGCGTCGCACAATGTGAAGCTTTTGGGCACGACTGCCGCTACGATTAAGAAGGCGGAGGACAGGCAGGAATTTAAGGATACAATGGAGAAAATCGGTGAGCCGTGCGCGGCGTCCCTTGTCGTGGAAAACGTGGAGGACGGCGTTGCATTTACCAATACAATCGGCTATCCGGTTGTACTGCGTCCCGCCTATACGCTTGGCGGAAGCGGCGGCGGCATTGCGCACAATCAGGTGGAATTGGAAGAAATCCTTGAAAATGGCTTGCGGCTTTCGCGTGTGGGACAGGTGCTTGTGGAGCGCTGTATCGCGGGCTGGAAAGAGATTGAATATGAAGTAATGCGTGACAGTGCGGGGAACTGCATTACCGTATGTAATATGGAAAATATTGACCCCGTCGGCGTGCACACGGGCGACAGCATTGTGGTTGCGCCTTCGCAGACGCTTAGCGACAAGGAGTATCAGATGCTTCGGACTTCCGCGCTCAACATTATTTCGGAGCTGAATATTACGGGCGGCTGTAACGTGCAGTTTGCGCTTCACCCGACAAGCTTTGAATACTGCGTGATTGAAGTCAATCCCAGGGTGAGCCGTTCGTCCGCGCTTGCGTCGAAGGCGACGGGCTATCCGATTGCAAAGGTTGCCGCAAAGATTGCACTTGGATATACGCTTGACGAAATTCAAAACGCGATTACCGGAAAGACGTATGCAAGCTTTGAGCCCACACTTGATTATTGTGTGGTAAAAATGCCGAGGCTGCCGTTTGACAAATTTATCACGGCAAAGCGGACGCTGACTACGCAGATGAAGGCGACAGGCGAGGTTATGAGTATCTGCACCAACTTTGAGGGCGCGCTGATGAAGGCTATCCGTTCGCTGGAGCAGCATGTGGACTGTTTAAGAAGTTATGACTTTTCAGACCTTGATAAAGAAGCGCTTTTAAAACGTCTCGCAAGGGTGGATGACCAGCGCATTTATGTGATTGCGGAGGCGCTGCGCAAAGGCATCGACTATGATACGGTTTATGAAATTACGGGAGTGGACCGTTGGTTTATTGATAAAATTGCTATTCTTGTTGAAATGGAGCACGCATTGGAAACACAGCCGCTTACGGCAGCGCTTTTAAAAGAAGCAAAGCGCATGGAATTTCCCGACAATGTGATTGCAAGACTGACGGGAAGGGGCGAAGAAGAAATCAAAAAAATGCGTTACGACAACAATATCGTTGCGGCGTTTAAAATGGGTGACACCTGTGCGGCGGAGTTTGAGGCAAGCACGCCTTACTATTATTCGTGCTTTGACGGCGTGAATGAAGCGGTGGAGACCAATCCGCCCAAGAAGGTATTGGTGCTTGGTTCCGGTCCAATCCGCATCGGACAGGGGATTGAATTTGATTACTGTTCGGTTCATGCGACATGGGCATTTGCCAAGGCAGGCTATGAGACGGTGATTATCAACAACAATCCCGAGACGGTGAGTACGGATTTTGACATTGCGGACAAGCTCTATTTTGAACCGCTCACGCCGGAGGATGTGGAGAATATCGTAAGGCTGGAAAAGCCGGACGGCGCGGTGGTGCAGTTTGGCGGACAGACGGCGATTAAGCTGACGGAAAGCCTGATGAAGATGGGCGTTGCGATTTTGGGCACAAAGGCGGAGGATGTTGACGCGGCGGAGGACAGAGAGCTGTTTGACCGGATTTTGGAGGAAACAGAAATTCCGCGCGCGGCGGGCGGTACGGTCTATACTGCCGAGGAGGCGAAGGCGGTTGCGAACCGTTTGGGTTATCCGGTGCTGGTGCGCCCTTCGTATGTGCTTGGCGGACAGGGGATGCAGATTGCCATTTCCGACGAGGAAATTGAGGAGTTTATGGCGGTCATTAACCGGATTGCGCAGGACCATCCGATTCTTGTGGATAAATATCTTCAGGGAAAGGAGCTTGAGGTGGATGCGGTGTGTGACGGTACGGATATTTTAATTCCGGGAATTATGGAGCATATTGAGAGAACGGGTGTTCATTCCGGCGATTCAATTTCCGTTTATCCGGCGCATACAGTGAGCGATACGATTAAGGAGACGATTGCGGAATACACGAGGCGGCTTGCGAAGGCACTCCATGTAAAGGGATTGATTAACATTCAGTTTATCGCGGTCGGAGAGGATGTTTACGTGATTGAGGTCAATCCGCGTTCGTCAAGAACCGTGCCGTATATCAGCAAAGTAACGGGCATTCCGATTGTGGACCTTGCAACGGAGGTGATTCTCGGGAAAACGATTCAAGAGCTTGGCTATGAGCCGGGACTGCAAAAAGAAGCGGATTATGTGGCAGTGAAAATGCCGGTGTTCTCGTTTGAGAAAATCAGGGGTGCGGAGATTAGTCTCGGACCGGAAATGAAATCGACGGGCGAGTGTCTCGGCATTGCAAAGACTTTTAACGAAGCGATTTATAAAGCATTTTTGGGCGCAGGTATTGATTTGCCAAAGCACAGGCAGATGATTATCACGGTAAAGGATGCCGATAAAGGCGAGGCGATTGAGGTCGGACGGCGTTTTGAGAAGCTTGGCTACAAGATTTATGCGACAAGGAGCACGGCAAAGGCGTTGAATGACGCAGGTGTGAAGGCGCGCAAGGTCAACAAAATCAGTCAGGAGTCGCCGACCGTTATGGACTTGATTTTAGGACACCGCATTGACCTTGTGATTGATACGCCGACGCAGGGGCGCGATAAGTCGAGGGACGGATTCCTAATCCGCAGAACGTCGATTGAGACGGGTGTGAATTGTCTGACGTCGCTTGACACGGCGAAGGCATTGGCGACGAGCTTGGAGAATAAAAACGATAATCCGCTGACACTTGTCAATATTGCGGAATTGTAAAAGAGTGTGATATACTATCATATAGTAGAAACTCCCTTCCGTATTGGGACGGAATTCCGTACTGATACGGAACGGAGTTTCTTTTGTAAATGGAAGCCGGAAGCCGGCAATTGTAAGGGGATGGGGAAACCGTGGAAAATGCAAGGAATTTTCAAAAGGAACTGGATAAGCTGCTGGACGGCATGGTCAAAAATCAGGAAGCAGGAAAGCGTCTTTTTCTGCATAGCTGCTGTGCACCTTGCAGCAGTTATGTGTTGGAGTATCTCAGAACATATTTTCGAACAACGATTTTCTACTATAACCCGAATATTTCTTTTGAGACGGAGTACCAAAAGCGTGTCGCGGAGCAGAAGCGCCTGATTAACGCATATAATGCGCAGGAAACAGGGTACCCTATAGACATCGTGGAAGGTGATTATGAGCCGCAGCGGTTCTACGACATGGCGAAGGGCTTGGAGGACTGCCCCGAGGGCGGCGAGCGGTGTTTTCTGTGCTATGAGCTGCGCCTTCGGCGCACGGCGGAATTGGCGAAAGCGGGCGGGTACGATTATTTTTGTACAACGCTTTCGATTAGTCCGTTGAAAAATGCGAAGAAATTAAATGAGATTGGTGAGCAGCTTGCGGACGAATACCAGGTGCCGTGGCTTGCGTCGGATT
>CAMWNY010000227.1 GCA_947175775.1 uncultured Lachnospiraceae bacterium
ACGGCAGGTCCGGTGCATGCCATAAGAGGCGTGGACATTGATTTGTTAAAAGGAGAGACGGTGGCGATTGTGGTCGAGTCGGGTTCGGGAAAGTCCGTAACCATGAAAGCCGCGATGGGCATTCTTGCATCCAATGCCACTGTGACAAACGGGACAATCGAATTTTCGTATCATCATGCGGACGGCAGTCCGGAAACCGTCGATATTCTTACGAAAAACAAAAAATGGATTCGCAGGCATATTAACGGAAAGCGGATTGCGATGGTATTTCAGGATCCTATGACCAGCCTAGATCCGACCATGACGATTGGAAAGCAGATTATGGAAGGCATGATTTGGCACTTCAAGACACCGAAAAAGGAGGCGTGGGACAAAGCCGTTTCCCTGTTAAAAGAGGTTGGCATTGAGGATGCCGAGAAACGTATGAAAAATTATCCGCATCAGCTTTCTGGCGGTATGCGCCAAAGAGTGGTAATTGCGATTGCGCTTGCCTGTAATCCGGATTTGCTGATTTGCGACGAGCCGACGACGGCGCTTGACGTGACGATTCAGGCAAAGATTATCGAGTTAATAAGACGGGTGCAGAAGGAGCGCGGTATTTCCGTTATTTATATTACACACGACCTTGGCGTTGTCGCAAAGGTGGCGGATTATGTAAATGTTATGTATGCGGGGAAAATTGTTGAAAAGGGAAAAATTGACGAGATTTTCTATGACCCGAAGCATCCGTATACGTGGGGACTTTTGTCAGCGATGCCGGATCTTGATACGGATGACGAACGGCTTTATACCATTCCCGGCTCTCCGCCAAATCTTCTGCATGAAAAGGCGGGGGATGCGTTTGCGCCGAGAAACCGCTATGCGCTGGAGATTGACGATAAGGCGGACCCTCCGATGTTTCAGATAACCGACACGCACTATGCGGCGACGTGGCTCCTTGATCCGAGAGCGCCGAAGGTGGAGATGCCCAAAGAGCTTGCGGACAGGCTGAAGAGAATGAAAAAGGAGGCGTCGGATTATGGCAGAGAATAAGGCGAAAGAGCCGCTTTTGAAGGTAGAGGGTCTTAAGCAGTATTTCAGGGTAAGCAGTAGCTACACCGTGAAAGCGGTGGAGGGGGTATCCTTTGAAATTTATGCCGGTGAGACGTACGGCTTGGTAGGGGAGTCGGGTTCGGGAAAGTCGACGATTGGCAGAAGTATTATCCGGTTATATGATCCGACTGCGGGGAAGATAGCGTTTGACGGAACGGACATCAGCGGCAGAATGTCAAGAGCGGACAGCAATAAGCTGCGCACGCAGATGCAGATGATTTTTCAGGATCCGATGGCATCGCTGAATCCGCGCAGGAAAATCGGTGACATTATCGGCGAGGGTATTGACATTCACAAAATGTACAAAACGGCAGCCGAGCGCGAAGAGAAAATTAAGGGGATTTTGCAAAAGGTCGGACTTGCACCGGAACATGCGACGCGTTATCCGCATCAGTTTTCGGGCGGACAAAGACAGCGTGTCGGGATTGCAAGGGCATTGATTATGAATCCGAAGCTCATTATTGCGGACGAGTGTATTTCGGCGCTTGATGTGTCCATACAGGCGCAGGTTGTGAATTTGATGAAGGACATTCAGCAGGAGACGGGGACGGCGTATTTGTTTATCGCGCATGACCTCTCGATGGTGAAGTATATTTCGGACCGTATCGGCGTACTGCATTTGGGGCATTTGTTGGAGACAGGAACGACGGAGGAGATTTTTGAAAATCCGGTTCACCCGTATACGAAAAGTCTTTTATCGGCGATACCGACGCCGAATCCGGCAGTTGAAAAGCAGCGGATTGCGTTAAGCTACGATTATGCCACTTCGGGAATTGACTATAACAAAGGCACCACCCATCATGTGGACGGTTCGCATTTTGTAAAGTGTACGGATGACGAACTGCGCGAATGGATGAAATAAATAAACTGCGTTTTCATAAGGATAGAACACATTGTTTTAAAAATGTGTTCTATCCTTTTTCATGATTTACCTTGCCGTGGCATATTCTGTAATGATGACGATTGACGCCATCAAGACAATGAAAGACGAGGTGTGTGGATGAGAAATATTTATATTGGAGATGCGGGAGTGACTGTGCAGTATATGCAGCTGGCGTTGAACAGGGCTGGTTATACGGTTCCGATAAACGGTGAATTTACGCGAGACACCTGTAAGGCGCTTGGAGCGTTTCTCGGCGGGAATGTAGGGTGTTATGCAGACACATCGGTTTGGTTAAAATTGATACCGTATTTGCAAGGATATACGACGCATATCATCATGCAGGGAGATACGCTGTGGAATATTGCCGAGCAATATCATACAAGCCTTTCGGCGATTGTGACGGCAAATCCTTCTGTGGAAGCGTCCAACCTGCAGGCGGGAACGCGGATTTATGTGCCGTATGCATTTTCGCTGGTGTCTGAGGAGGTGCCTTACACGTCGGAGTTTACGCAGCTTATTATAGAGGGGCTTCAAATTCGCTATCCGTTTCTGTCAACCGGCTGCATCGGAAAAAGCGTGATGGGAAACGAGCTCAATTACATACGGCTTGGAAGAGGGGGAACGCAGGTAAGCTATAACGCGAGCTTTCATGCAAACGAGTGGATTACGACGCCGGTGCTGCTAAAGTTTGCCGAAGAATATGCGGCGGCATATGCAGACAGGGAGGCGCTTTATGGAACGGACATCGCGTGGCTGTTTGAAAATTACAGTCTTTATTTAATCCCGATGGTCAATCCTGACGGAGTAAATTTGGTAAATGGCGTATTGGGAGAGGGTGCATATCAGGCTAAGGCAAGGCAGATTGCCGAAGCATATCCGTCCATTCCGTATCCGGACGGCTGGAAGGCTAATATTAATGGCGTGGATTTGAATCTCCAATTTCCGGCAGGTTGGGAGCAGGCGCGTGAAATCAAAGCGGCACAGGGTTATACGTCTCCGGCTCCAAGGGATTATGTGGGGGAGGCGCCCGTATCGGAACCGGAGAGCCGCGCAATGTATGATTTTACGAATGCAAATGATTTTCAGCTTATTCTCGCTTACCACACGCAGGGCGAAGTGATTTACTGGAAATATCTTGATTATGAGCCTGAGAATTCAAGGCAGATTGCCGATTATTTCGGGAGCGTCAGCGGATACCTTGTGGAGGAGACGCCTTATGCTTCGGGACATGCGGGATATAAGGACTGGTTTATCCAGCAGTATAACCTGCCGGGATATACCATAGAGGTGGGTATCGGAGAAAATCCGCTGCGTATGAGTCAGTTTTCTTCGATTTATGAGGACAATAAGCTGATTCTTTTGGGAGGAATGACACAGATTGTCGGGAAAAGTTCCTAAAAAAGCTATGAAAAACTGCGAAAATATGATAAAATAAACAATAATAAGCAACAAGGGATGCTATCGCGAGGTAGGAGAAGACATATGATAGATGAAAAACGGGAAAAGAAAGTAATTAACACGGCAAAGCTTGTGCGGGAGCAGATGAGCGAAAAGGATTTTGAGTTGTATCTTTACTCACTCAAGAAGCTTGCCGAAAAGAATTTGGACGATAACCTTACCTATATGACCAATCTTTATAATCTTAGGGCGTTTCAGGTGAAGGCGCAGGAGGAGATGCTTGAAAATCCTGAGTTGAAATTTGCCCTGATCGTGCTTGATTTTGCGAATTTTAATTCAATTAATGAATTTTGCGGGCGTGATGTGGGAGACGGATTGTTATTGTGGGTGGCAGATTGTCTGCGGGAGGAAGCAAAAGGGAAAGAACATATGGTCCTTTCTCATTTTCGTGCGGATGTGTTTGCTGTTTTTATACCGTTTACAGACAAGTCAGACCTGATTGCTTTGGTAAACCGTATTGAAAAACGGGTTGCGGAGCATAAAATTCCCCACAAGGTTCTTCCTGCCTTTGGTATCTGCATTGCAGATTCCCCCACCATGTCAGTGAGCATCATGCGCGACTATGCGACGCTTGCGCTCAATACAATCAAGGGAAAGTTTTATGCAAAGTATGCATTTTTCGATGAAGAAATGCGAAAGCAGATGCTTTTGAATAAGATGGTGGAAAATGATATTATTAAGGCGCTGGAAGAGGAGGAGCTGATGCCGTTTATCCAGCCGAAGGTCAACATGGAGAGCGGTGAAATTGTAGGCGGTGAGGCGCTTGTGCGCTGGCATCACCCCGAGAGGGGGCTTGTCATGCCGATGAGTTTTCTGCCTGTGCTTGAAAAGAACGGTTTAATTATTGATGTGGACATCTGTATTTGGCGGCAGATTTTTAAGTTTATCGGAAAGCGGATTGCAGCGGGAGAAAAAGTTGTGCCTATTTCCATTAATATTTCAAGACAGCATGTTTTTGACAGTGTTTTCAGGGACTGTATTGTTGATTTTTCCAAGGAGTTTCAGGTTCCGCCCGAGCTTGTGGTGCTTGAGCTTACAGAGAGCGGTTTTTTGGAGGACAATGAAAAGATGTATGAACATCTGCAGTATCTGAAGGGGAAAGGCTTTTCACTTTCGATGGATGATTTCGGAACAGGCTATTCTACGATGACGATGCTTAAAAACCGCCCGATGGACGAGATTAAGATTGACAGAGGATTTATTGCGGATATTGATAATCCCAAAAGTCAGAGCATTTTAAGCCATATGATTGATATGCTGCGCGACCTTGGGCTCAACATTATTGTAGAGGGTGTCGAGAATGCCGCACAGCAGGAGTATTTGCTTAAGTACGGCTGCAATAAGGCACAGGGATTTTTGTATTATAAGCCGATGCCGATGGAGGAATTTGCGACGCTTTTGGACGGCATGTGATATGCGTGATAAGGCAAAAAGGATACAGGACATGAAAAGAAACGTAAGAGCGCTCAATTATATCTGCTGCGGAGGCATTGTTTTTGCTGCTTCGAATTTTTATGTGCTTTGTCAGGGGATGGGTATTACGGTATTGCTTTTAGCGGTGTATTTTGGGGTAAATATCGTGCCGGTGTTGATTTTGCCAAAGACGAAGCGTTTGAAAACGTGTGCGCGGGGAAATGCGCTTTTAATA
>CAMWNY010000228.1 GCA_947175775.1 uncultured Lachnospiraceae bacterium
CCGTATCCGATAATCGACACATTGTCCATGAAAAACCGCACAACGCTGTCGGCTCCCACAAAGAAAAACAGTGCCGCCGCCGTGATAAAACCGACACTGATACTGCCCGAAAAAACAATGGACAACCTCATCCGTTTCCTGTTTCCACTGGCGTAATTATAGCTGACAAGCGGCATAATTCCCTGTGAAATTCCCATACAGACATACATCGGCACCATATAGATTTTCTGCGTAATTCCCATCGCCGCCACCGCGTCCGCGCCGAATGCAGACGTAAAATTATTTAAAATCGTCATACCTGTCACGTTCAGCAGGTTTTGTATGGAAGCCGGTATCCCGACGCCGAACACACCAAGCATAATATCCTTTTGCAGGCAAAACGCACGCGGCCGAACGCAAACACATGTGCTATTCCTTCTAATATACAATAGTATAAAAAAATACAGACACGCCACGCAATTTGACAAAAATGTCGCAAGTCCCGCACCTGCCGCTCCCATGTCCAATCCCCACGGAAGAATAAAAACCGGGTCAAGCACAATATTCAGCAGACAGCCGCTCATCGTTCCGATACTTGCGTGAAACGACGCCCCCTCTGAGCGCACCATATACGCCAACACCACATTTAAAATTGCCGGTACCGCACCGCACGTCACCGTCCAATGCATATACGCGGCAGTTGCCGTAAGCGTCACGTCATCTGCCCCAAGAAGCGCCAAGAGCGGCGCTTTTGCGATTGTGCAAAGCAAAGAAAACACGATTCCGCAAAACAGCGCACAGTAAAATCCAAACGCTGAACTCTTGTGAACCGTGTCAAAATCCTTTCGCCCAAGAGCCCTGCTCATCATGCTTGAGCTGCCCACGCCAAACAGGTTATTGACCGCGTTAAATGCAAGAAGAACCGGCCCTGCAAGCGTCACCGCCGCATTTTGGACCGGATCATTTAATATTCCCACAAAATAAGTATCCGCCAGGTTATAAAGCACCATTACCAAAGAGCTGATAATAGTCGGCACGCACAGCGTCACCACCGCCTTTGGAATTGGCACGCTCTCGAATAGACTGGTTCTTTTATCTGATTTTATATTCACATTATCCGCTCCATTTTATTCTTCCGGCTATTGTCCGGCATTCATTATTTTTTGGAATTCTTTGATATTGCTTTCCATATCTCCCTGAAATACCGCAGAACCTGTCACGATGACATTTGCACCTGCATCAAGGTTTTCTTTCAGGTTTTCAAGGCGCACGCCCCCGTCAATTTCCACGTCCACAGAAAGTCCTTTGTTATGAATCTCGCTGCGCAGGGAACGGATTTTATCAAGACACTCCGGAATATAGCTCTGTCCCCCAAAGCCCGGATGTACCGTCATGACAAGCACCATATCCACATTCTCAAGATATGGAAATACATGCTCTATCGGCGTTTCCGGATTAATTGCGATACCACGCTTTCCTCCCAGGCTTCTAATACGCTCAAGTGTTTTGTAGATGCAGTCGCATGCCTCCACATGAATCGTAATGCTGTCGGCTCCCAACCGCATAAACTCGTCCACATAACGCTCAGGACGCTCCACCATCATATGCACGTCCAAAAACAGTTTTGTACGTTTTCTCACGCACGCAAGTACAGGCATTCCAAACGATATTGAGGGCACAAACATGCCGTCCATAACATCTACGTGAAGGCATTGAACGCCTGACTGTTCAATCAGATCAAGCTGTGCTCCAAGTTCACAGAAATCAGCCGCCAGTATTGACGGTGCTAAATAATTCATTCGACAACCTCCATTTACCCGTAATTACTTCGTAATTACAGTCAATCCATGCCCATTCGGGCGAATATAATCCGCAGGTTTGCAACAATGCAAGCCTGCTACCTCCTGTTTCCGCGCTTTCCTGTATACTTGGCAGCCGTACGTTCAGCGCTGTCAAGCTCCTCATAAAACGCCGTATAATTATTATAACGGATACGATGAATGCAATTTGCTTCCAATGCATTTCGCACGCCGCAGTTCGGTTCATGAATATGCGAACAGGTTAAAAATCTGCACTCTGCCGCATATGGCGCAAATTCAGGATAGCAGTCCTTGAGTTCTTCCTTTGTCATGTCAAACAGGGAGAGCGAGCTAAACCCCGGCGTATCCATAATATACGTACCGTCCGAAATCGCAATCAGCTCCGAATGCCTTGTCGTATGCTTACCCCTGTCAATCTTTTTGCTGATTGCTCCGGTTTCCATCTGTGTCTTTTCCTGAAGGCAGTTGACAATAGAGGATTTGCCCACGCCGCTTGGTCCTGCCAGCGCAGTTGTCTTTTGGGCAAGTATTTCTTTCAGTTCCTCTATACCCTCACCCTTCAGGGTCGATGTAAACAGGACGCTGCACCCGCTGTCCGCATAAATTTCCCTGATACGGTCACATGCTGCCCCATCAGCGAAATCCGTTTTGTTGAAGCAAAGAATACAATCAAGTCCCTGCCTGCGCATCATAATCAGAAAACGGTCAAGCAGATTAAAATTCGGCTCAGGCTTTGCCACCGCAAAAATCAAAAGCGCCTGATCAATGTTTGCCACTGCCGGACGAATAAGCGCACTCCTGCGCGGAAAAATTTCCATGATATTTCCTTCACAATCTTTTGGATCCGTTATCTCAATGCGGACATCGTCGCCGACAAGCGGTTTGATGTTATCCTTTCGGAAGATTCCTTTTGCCTTGCATTCATACACGCCCAACGCGGGCACATCAACATAATAAAAACCTGCAATTCCCTTAACTATTTTTCCCTGCATTTGCTTCTTCCCAAATATAAAGCGTCTAATTTTTTGTAAAATTCACATTCTGATGCGTCTGAGCAACAGTAATGCCCATCTGCGTAGCCTCGTTTCCGTCCGCGTCAAGCACAACCTCCGGTACCTGCTTTGGATATGTAATCGTAACAATTCCATATGCCGAAGGACTTTCAAAATCATTCAGGTTAATCGAAACGGGAAACGACGTAACCGTCTCGGAACGCCAAAGCTGTTTGCTTCCGTCCGCAGTTGTCAAAATAACTTCTGCGTTTCCGCTCACATAACCGTCCGGCGCCTGTATCATCAGATTGCAGCTGTATGTTGCCGCCTCGCTTCCGATACTCAATTTTAAATCCACCACGCTGCCTTCCTTAACCGTAGCGCCTTCCTCGAAGCTCTGATAGCAGATCTGCCCTGCCGGAACCTCAGAACTGTACACTTCATCAACCTTGCCAACTACAATGCCTGCTGCCTCAAGATTACTCTCGGCCGCCTCCCTCGTAAGCCCTACAACGCCCGGCATACGTACATCCTTGTCGGAGCCGCCCTTGCTGATTACAATCGTTACTTCCGATTCAATCGGCGCCATGCTGTTCGCCGTCGGATTCTGTGAAATAATGGTTCCCTTCGCATGCTGCGCGGAAAATTCTTCCGTCTTTACCACTTTAAAACCCTGATTGGTCAGCTTTGCAGTCCCTTCCGCCTCACTTATTCCTTCAACAGCAGGAACCTCCACGCCGTCCGTGCCTGCACTCACTGTAAGCACAATCGTCGTATTTTTTAATATCTTATCGTTTGCAAGCACCGTCTGACCATCCTCCAGCGCCGCCGAAATAACCATGTTTTTCGGATACTCTGCAGATTCCGTATAGGTCGTTTTACAGCCTAATCCCACATTATTAAGCGCCGTCTTAATCTCATCCGCATCATGCCCCACAAACTCCGGAAGCACTGCGCGCTCCCCGTCATCCTGACTGCTTGCGTGGGTGCCCGACATGGAATCAATTTCCTCAAAAATCCCCGTCGCCTGCCCCACAAAATAGAGCAGAATACAGCCGATAATCACGGCTCCCAGCACGGTAAGCACCGTTGTAAAACCTTCTGCCTTCGGATTATAGTCATATTCGTCTTTGCTGTTTAAATAGCGCCTTTCGTCCTCATAATCGGTTCGTCGCACATTCTGCCTTGTGACAATCTCCTGCGTGTAACCGGACTCCTCATAGTAATCATCATATTGGGACCGGTTTGTCTTTTTCGCCGCCGTACTCTTTGCACCCGCACTTTTGGCAGCCGTACTTTTATTGGATGCATTTTTTGACCGCGTATTTTTTCCTGAACTGCTTTTATTGGATTTATTTTTATTATTCCTGTTTGCCGTACTTCTTTTCTGCGTATTTCTATTTGCTGTCTGCGCCGTTTTTTTCGCCGGAACGCTCTTTTCTCTTACCTGCTCGTTATAATCGTTATAATTATCATATTCATTATAATTGCCGTAATCATCGCCATATAAATCTGCCTTGGGAGCTGCATTTCCTCCCGCGTTGGAAGACCCCGCCTGATTCGGATGCCTTCTTGGCCTTACCTGATTCGGCATCTGCTCCAAATCCGCCTCTTTTGCATACGTCTCCCTTCTTGGCGCACGAACCTCGCTGTCATTTTCTGTCGTGCTTCCTGAAGGCACGACTTTAGTCTTTCCAACCTCATCCGCCGTGTCAAGCTGTGCAATCGCGTCATCCGGATTAATCAGCGAATGCTTCAAATCCTTGATAATGTCTGCCATACACTGATAACGCCTGTCCGGACTTTTCTGCGTGCACTTAATGATAATGTTTTCCACACTCACCGGAATTTCCGGCACAAACTCCCGAATATCGGGCAGCTCATCCTGAATATGCTTGATTGCTATGGATACGGTTGTATCGCCGTTAAAAGGAACACGCCCCGCCAGCATCTCAAACATCGTAATACCCAAAGAATAAATGTCGCTCTTTTCATCGGAAAATCCGCCGCGCGCCTGCTCCGGCGAAGTATAATGCACGGAGCCCATAACGTTGGAGGTAATCGTGTTGCTTGACGCCGCCTTTGCAATGCCAAAATCCGTCACCTTCACTTTTCCCTCTTTGGAAATCATGATGTTTTGGGGTTTAATGTCCCTATGTATAATATGATTGTTATGTGCCGCCTCAATTCCCATCGCAACCGTAATGCCATTCAGATTTCCTAGTTAATACTAAGCCATAATTTTCGTTAAAAATAATTAATAAGCCTAAAACCAGTAACATAAA
>CAMWNY010000229.1 GCA_947175775.1 uncultured Lachnospiraceae bacterium
GTGGCGGAGTATGTGATTGATACGACAAACCTGCTGACGAGGGAGTTAAAAACGGAGCTTGACAGGATTTTCGTAAGCAATCAGGCGTACAACAGCCTTATGGTAAACGTAATGTCATTCGGTTTTAAACACGGTATACCGCAGGATGCGGATCTTGTATTTGATGTACGGTTTCTGCCAAACCCTTTTTATATTGATGAGCTGAAACTCAAGACCGGACTTGATAAAGAAGTTCAGGATTATGTAATGGGGTATCCGGAGGCACATGCGTTTATAGATAAGCTAACCGATATGATTGAATTCCTTATTCCCAACTATATTAAGGAGGGAAAATATCAGCTTGTGATTGCAATTGGCTGTACGGGAGGACAGCACCGAAGCGTGACGCTCGCAGGTGAGTTATACAACAGGCTCAAGGACAAGGGAGATTACGGACTTACGCTGCGCCATCGCGATACACATGGTTAAATGGGAGGAGCTATGTCATTTTCAGGAGAGATTAAAAGGGAGCTTGAGAAAAAGACGTTTGCCCCAAATTCCAAGCGGGCATTTCTGCGGGACGCGTTTTTGGAAACAGGCTCTATGAGCAATCCCGAAAAAGGGTATCACTTGGAGTTTGTCTGTGAGGATGAAACACATGCGGCAAAGCTTATTGAAACAATGCGGGCGTATGAGATTGCAGCGAAGAGCGTGCAAAGAAAACGTTATACCGTTGTGTATATCAAGGAAAGTGAAGATATTGTGCGGCTTTTGAATGTGATGGGGGCGCATAACTGTCTGATGAATTTGGAAAATCTGCGCATATTAAAGGATATGCGCAATTCGATTAACCGCAGGGTCAATTGCGAAACGGCGAATATTTCAAAGACAGTCAGCGCGGCAAACAAACAGATTGAGGATATTGAGTACATCAGAAAGCATTACGGATTTGATGATTTGAGCGAGAATTTGCGGGAAATGGCAAAAATAAGGCTTGAATATCCGGATGCTACGCTCAAGGAGCTGGGGGAATATCTTGTGCCTCCTGTGGGAAAATCCGGAGTAAATCACCGGCTCAGAAAGCTCAGCGAATTGGCAGACAGTATAAAAGGTAAGGGATAAGAATGAGTAAGAAAGCATTGTTTATATTAAATCCCCACTCAGGAAAGGGATTGATTAAAAATCATCTTTTGGAGATATTGGATATTCTTGTGAAGGCGGATTACGAGGTTACGGTATATCCGACGCAGAGCCGCGGTGATGCGGAGCGCGTGATGCGGGAGCGTGACAAGGATTATGAATTGGTTGTGTGCAGCGGCGGTGACGGTACGCTGGATGAGATTGTGACCGGTATGATACAGTCAGGATTTAAGACGACAATCGGATACATTCCGGCAGGAAGCACCAACGATTTTGCGAGGAGTCTGAAAATTCCGGGTACGATGAAAAAAGCAGCGGAGGTGATTGTAGCAGGCAATGTATTTGCGTGTGATGTCGGGCGCTTTAACAGGGATGTGTTTGTTTATATTGCAGCGTTTGGACTGTTTACGGAAGTTTCCTACGGAACGCCGCAGGAAATGAAGAATATGCTTGGCCATATGGCGTACATTTTGGAGGGCGTTAAGCAGCTCGCAAATATCAAATCCTATGCGTTAAAAGTGACATATGTGTCAGAAAACGGCGAGGAAAAGGTGATTGAGGGCGATTTTATTTATGGAATGGTAACAAACTCCCATTCGATAGGCGGCTTTAAGAGCATTGCCGGAAACGTGTTTAAGGGTGGAATTGATTTAAATGACGGATTATTCGAGGTCACATTGATAAAGGTTCCCAAAAATCCAATGGAGCTTAATTCCATCTTGGCGGCGCTTGCAATTGCGGATATTGATACAAAATATATGTACAATTTTAAAACAAACAAAATTGTATTTGAGTCGGAGGACGAGGTCGCATGGACGCTCGACGGAGAGTACGGCGGAAAACATACCAAAGTGGAGCTTTTTGACGATAAGGAGGCAATGGACATTATCGTACGCTGATTTTACAGCTTTAAAATCACATCGACAAAAAATTCCTGCTCATTGTTGGATGCGTGCGCAGAACCGCCGTATTTTTCCGCGATGGCAGTGATGGAAACAAGACCGGTTCCTGTTCCGCTGTGTTTGGTGGAATGGTAGCCGTCTTTTGCTTTTCTGACCGATCCGTCAAAGCTGTTTGTAGAAACAATATACAGACTGTTTCCATGGCGGATTTCTGATGTCAGGGAGAAATAGCGTTTTTCTTTTGGTACGCTAATACAGGCAGCAATGGCATTTTCCATCAGATTTCCAAATAACGCTGCCATGTCAAGCTCGGAAACCGTCAGCGGTTCCGGCAGCGAAATATTCCAGTCCGTATTAATTCCGGCAGATACAGCCATTTCATGATAATAACCAAACAGGGCATTGAGAGCGGCATTTGCGCAGTAGGTTGCGGGTGTATTTTCCACGAGCCGTATTTCGTATGCATTCAGGTGCGTCCGTATGCTGTCAAGATCGCCTTTTTCCGCAAGAGAGGCAAGCAGATATACGGAATGGCGGAAATCGTGGCGCAGCTGCGTTGTCAGTTTCATGTAATTTTGCAGTGCATAATACTGATGGGACTGCATTTCAAGAAGCTGGGCGCGTTCCTTTAGTTTTGCGTGTTCTAATATGATGGTTGCAGCGCGATAAAACAGTATGTAGATCACGATGAGAAGCGCAAGGGCACACAGCTCCATAAGCGGAAAGAGGTAGGAAAGCCGCCCTGCCCAAAGGGTGCTGTAGGAGTGTGGAATGAACGATATATTCAGAACGAGAAAAATACCGGAGAGCATCACGGTGGAGTACCATACCTTTGGAAAATCCAATTGGTCAATTGCCCATGTAAGCTGATGACGGGAGGGGTAAGCAAATAAAATCGGCATGAGGCATGCAAACCCTAGTTGGAACATTGCGGCTTCGACAGAGAGATTGGCAGCGCCTGATGTCGGATTGAGGTGAGCATCAAATGCATAGGCAAACTGTGCCGGAAATGATTGTACAGTACAGACACCGACATAAATCGCAAGGGCTTTTGACAGGTCTATATTCAGCGTGCCGCGGTATAGGAAAAAAAACAGGGGCAGGAAAAGCATGAGCATATAGCTGGTGTCAAACCGAAATGCCACATAAAGCCATGAGGCAGCCAAAATGTAAGGAATGATTGCCGCTGCGCATATGAGAATTGTTTTTAAAGGAGAATATTTCATTTGATTTTTTGCGGGGAGATAGCAGGATGCTGCCGCAGGGATTAAGACAAGAAGCTGTATCAGTGCGGATTGCCATGTGCGGGTATTCATAAATAAAATTTCCTCCTTTTGCATCGGCAGGACTATGGTGCGCGGCGGTGTGCCGCTTGGCGCCGGCGTATGCTGTTGAAATGATAGTCCTGTATTGCCTGCTCAATTTTCAGGCGGTCACGTACGCGGATTGGAAAATACCTTCCGTTTTCCAAAATGCAGCAGCTATTCCCAAAATCCGTAATGTATTCGGCATTTACGGCAACACCTTTGTTGACAGTAATAAAGCGTGCGTCGTTTTCCGTAAGCTGCAGAAATGCTGTCAGTGTCATTCGGCTTTTGACGCAGGTGCCGTTCATCAGGCTGATGTGAATATAGTGAGCATCCGTTATGACAGATATAATTTCATGGAGAAATAGGGAAACGGTTTTGCGGTCACTAGGCACTTCTACATATTTTGAAGACATTGGCAGTAATGTGGATACATCTTGCAGGACGGCATCTATCCGCTGTGGGGAAAACGGTTTGGTGACATATTCAAAGGCATGGCAGGAAAAGGCTTCCGGCATAAAATCCGCACTGGAGGTCACAAACACGAGGACACACCGGGGATCTAAGCTGCGCATTCTGAGCGCGGCAGTGATGCCGTTCATATCGTTCAGATAGATGTCCATAAAGACAACGGAAAAACTGCCGCGGTCGAAAGCGTCCAAGAAGGCTTCGGCGTTTGTGAACGGGACGGTTTCAATCAGATAGTTGTTTTGCGCACCGAAATCATGGCAAAGCTGCGCCAACTCGTCCAAACAGGTTTGTTCGTCATCTACTAAGGCAATCTTCAATCAGGTTCACCTCATTTTCGTAAAAAATTTGTTGTGTAGTATTTTATAATGACTACCGGCGGCTGACGAAACCGATTTGCTCTTCAAAGTGTTCTATTGAATGCGCTCTCCTTGCAACTTTAAACCACTCCCGCAAGGTCTGCATATCGGTTTGCTCCATGATGATATCTTTGAGAGTGTCTGACGGTTCGCCAATGTCTTCAAGAAGTTCAATAATGACCTCTGCCCGCTCTGTCAGTTTGCCTTCCTCTCTGCCTTCTTCTCGGAGTCCCTGCTCATAAAGCTTTTTATCAAATAACAACATATGAAACACCTCACTTCTATGTTTGCCAATAATATCCGTAAGGACATCATTATCCTCACACTTATCCATAGCCGGTTCCACGGCTTTCTCCAATGAGTAACCTTTGCCAATATTCCCGTTTACTTCCCCGACAAAATACGCGTAGTCATGGAGCCGTTTGCATTTATCCAGAAGCTCCATATTATGTTCGTAGTGGATATTGAGCATTGTAGCGACGCACTCCAATGCAGGCGTGGAGCCGTCCTTTTCGGTAAACGCGTCTGAAAGGCGAAACTCCTGTATGTCGGGCTGTTTATCCTTCCCGTTGTAAAAATAATATATTTCGGCGTCGGAAGCGGTACGAGCGTCCGCCCATAAATGTTCAGACTGTTTTCCTTAATATACGCCTCATATAACCTCGAGAAATAGACAAGTCCCCGAATGGGCACATTTGGATTATAGGTTGCCTGATGCTCATAAAGGTGTATTTTCGCCGTATAGATAGTTTTTTGAAGAATTTTCCTATAGTCTGTTTTATTTTTGTCATTTGTACTCCTTCATTATACCAATTTCGCGTTTGTTATTCAATTGCTCATTTGTTCGTGAGAATATACTGTTACTGTCAAGTAATCGTTGGCAGTTTTTTTCATACAGATCTTCTTATGCTGC
>CAMWNY010000230.1 GCA_947175775.1 uncultured Lachnospiraceae bacterium
ATATTTAATAGTAAAAAGGGCATAAAAAGCGCATTGATAAAGGAGATTTAACATTTATGGAAAGCTATAAAAGAGAATTTATAGAGTTTATGGTAGAAAGTGATGTTCTTAAGTTTGGAGAGTTCACATTAAAGAGCGGAAGAAAGTCCCCGTTTTTTATGAATGCGGGGGCGTATGTGACGGGAACACAGCTTCGTAAGCTTGGTGAATATTACGCGAAGGCAATTCATGAAAATTACGGAACGGATTTTGACGTGCTGTTCGGACCGGCCTACAAGGGAATTCCGCTTGCAGTGGCGACGACAATGGCATTCAGCGAGCTTTACGGCAGGGACATCCGGTATTGTTCCAACAGAAAAGAGATTAAGGATCACGGCGACGTGGGAATTCTTCTTGGCAGCAGCTTAAACGACGGCGACAGGGTGGTCATTATCGAGGACGTTACGACATCGGGAAAGTCCATCGAGGAAACTTTTCCTATTTTACAGGCGCAGGCAAATGTCGACGTGGTAGGGCTTATGGTGAGCCTAAACCGTCAGGAACGCGGGAAGACACAGCAGAATGCGCTTGCGGAAATCAGGGAGATTTACGGGATTGAGACAGGTGCAATTGTTACGATGGAGGAGGTTGTGGAGCATCTCTACAACAGGACATACAACGGCAGAGTGCTGATTGACGACGCGATGAAGAAGGCGATTGATACATATTATGCACAGTATGGCGCAAAATAAGGATAATGGTAGAAAGGCTTGGTATTGATATGGACGAGAAAATTTACAAGACGATGGGGCGTTCGGGAGCGCTTGCCATTGTGGTTGGAGTAATTTCCATTGTTGTGGGGCTTGCAAGCGGTGTGATGCTTCTGATAAGCGGCGGCAGACTGCTTGCGGGGAGGTCTAAAATTTTATTTTAAATAAGAATGAAGTGTGGGCATTTCGGATGGAATGCCCATTGTTACTGTTTTCATTCGGAAAAGGAATGTTGTTTATGGCTCAAAGATTTCGAAAATCGAGTTATATTTTTACTGATAAGAAAAATCCGCGTTGGGGGATTATGTCAACCCTTTTGGGTTTGATTGCGGTCGTGTCCGTAGTGCTTGCCGTGTATTGTACATACCTCGATAAGGGCAATGCGCCGATGCAGTACGGAATGGTGGTACTCCTTTCCGTGATTTATGCCATGACAGGTATGTTTCTCGGCGTGAAATCCCTTTTGGAAAAAGATATTTTTAAGCTGTTTCCGATTATGGGGATTGTGTTGAACGTGCTTGCCGTTTTGGCTGGCGGGTTTATTTTGTATTTGGGATACTGATTTTTGCGAAAGGAATATGGTTATAAAATGGAAACAATGATAGAAGAACGTTATGAATTGTGCCGTGAGAGGATTTCAGAGATTGCGCAAAATGCTGAGGTCGGGGAGGATGTGAAAGCATATTTTACGTGTGCGGCAAAGCTTGCGGGTCAGATTTTAAACACTTATGAACTTGTGGGACAAGGATTTTTTGATGGTGCACCGATTGCAGAATTAAGGCGCGCAAACAGGGCGCTTTACGAAGAACTTTTTTCACAAAATTATGAGCGCTGTTATGCCAATCCGGCGTATGCCTGCAAAATGCTTGGCGCAGACAGGGGAAAAATGCTGTCGTTTTTGTATGCGGAGCTTCGCTGTATGATACCGTGTGCATTTGAGCGGCGGCTTACCGATTTGGTGATTCGCATGGAGCTGTTTGTGGAAGTTTACAATATGTTTTCTTACGCCATGCAGGAGGGGGAACCTGCGCCTTCCGACGAGGCGCTGCGCGATACGATGTATTGGTTTGTCAGTGATTACTCGGAAACGACGGCGCAGTGGAGAGTGGCGATACAGGTGGATCCTGCGCATGATTTTGCGGTTCGGATTGTAATGGACAGTGATTTAAATGATGTAAGGTATCTATATAAATACGGTGAGTTTGTCACGCCGGAGACGGAGGCGCTTGCACAGTATTTGGCAAGTCTTTCCGATGAACGCATTCAGCTGATTGCGGACACGTATACGCAAGGGTACCGTATCGGTTTTGAGAAGGCGGGCAAGCCTTTGGCGAAAAAGGAAACGGTTGATATTATTTATGTGCTTGGTTTTGAGCGCATTGTCAGGGCAGCAATCGGCAATTTTGCCCAAATGGGTTTAAAGCCCGTTATTTACAGGGCAAGCGACAGCATTTTCCACAGGAAGGGCATGGGGAAATCCGGCTATTGCGGTGCGGATGCAAACAAACAGTACCGTTTTGACCACAAGGATGATATTGGTCTGTTCCTTGACAAAAAGCTGGTCAACAGAAAGCTTGAGGTATTGCAGCTTGCTTATGAGCAGGTGAAGGAACAGGCGAAAGGCTATGCGGGTCCTGCGGTGATTGAGGTGTTTGGTGAGAAGCCGTTTGCGCCGCAGACGAAACCGGAGGCGTGTGTGCTTCGTCCCGAGCAGCAGAAGCTTTCTGCTGAGTACAGGGGAGCGTCCGCCGAGATTGTGAACCGATTCATTATCGGTGAGGAGCGCAGTTTTACGGTGATTGCGTTTCCGCTGCCGGATATCGGGGAATGTTTCGAGGAGATATTTGACGAGACGGTAAAGCTGAACACGCTTGATTATAAGACGTATGAGCGCGTACAGGCATTGATGATCGACGCGCTAAACACGGCGGAATATGTACGGATTAAGGGTATGAACGGTAACCGGACAGATTTGCGGGTGGCGCTTTATCCGGTGAAAAATCCCGACAAGGAAGCGGTATTTGAGAACTGTGTCGCGGATGTGAATATTCCCGTCGGAGAGATTTTTACGTCGCCTGTGCTTGCGGGAACAAACGGAACGCTTCATGTGAGCCATGTTTTCTTAAATGAATTGGAATATCACGGCTTAGAACTGATGTTTGAAAATGGCATGATTTCCGATTATACCTGTACCAATTTTGCGTGTGAGGAAGAAAACAAAAAGTATGTTAAGGAGAACGTGCTGTTCAACTATGATACGCTTCCGATGGGCGAGTTTGCAATCGGGACAAACACGACGGCGTATATGACGGCGAAAAAATACAACATTTCGCATCTTTTTCCGATTTTGATTGCAGAAAAGACAGGACCGCATTTTGCGGTGGGCGATACGTGTTATTCGCGGGAGGAGGACGTAAAGCTCTACAACGAGGACGGAAAAGAGATTGTGGCAAAGGACAACGAGGTGTCGCTGCTGCGCCATAGTGATCCGTCGAAGGCGTATTTTGCCTGCCATACGGATATTACCATCCCGTATGATGAGCTTGGGGAAATTACTGCCTGCTATGCGGATAAGACAGAATGTACGATTATTAAGAACGGCAGATTCGTCCTTGCGGGAACACAGGAGTTGAATAAGGCGTTTGAGGAAATAGAATAAATGCAATAAAATAAAAAACTTTTGTCGTTTTAAGTTGACGTATTACCGTATTATTTGTAAACTAATATATAGAAAAAACTGCTAGATTTCTGCGGAGGCACAAATCCGCAGATTATATAAAGTGGCTAAGAGGAGGAAGATTATGGCACAGGTCGGTATTGTAATGGGTTCGGATTCGGATATGCCTGTTATGGCGAAGGCAGCGGATATTTTGGAGGAGCTTGGCGTTTCGTATGAAATGACGATTATTTCTGCACACAGGGAACCCGATGTGTTTTTTGAATATGCAAAGACAGCGGAGGAGAAAGGCTTTAAGGTGATTATCGCAGGCGCAGGAATGGCGGCGCATCTGCCGGGAATGTGCGCGGCAATTTTTCCGATGCCCGTTATCGGTATCCCAATGCACACCACGTCGCTTGGCGGACGCGATTCGCTGTATTCCATTGTGCAGATGCCCTCAGGGATTCCGGTGGCGACAGTGGCAATCAACGGCGGCGCAAACGCGGGACTGCTTGCGGCAAAAATTCTTGCGACATCGGACAGTAGCCTTTTGGAGAAACTCAAAGCGTATTCAAAACGCTTAAAGGAACAGGTGCAGGCAAAGGACGCGAAATTGCAGGAGATCGGTTATCAGGAATATTTAAAAAAATAAACGCAAACAGGAAATAATGAAGGATAGTGTGAAATCAAAGATTTCATACGGCAAACTTGAGAGGAAACTCAAATTTGCAGGCATTGAAAAAATGGAGGATAGTAAATGGATTACAAAAATGCAGGCGTAGATATTGAGGCGGGCTATAAGTCCGTGGAGTTGATGAAACAATACGTGAAGGAAACCATGCGCCCGGAGGTTCTTGGTGGGCTCGGCGGATTTTCAGGAGCATTCTCTTTGGAGAAGATAAAAAATATGGAAAAACCGACACTCGTGTCAGGTACAGACGGTGTCGGCACCAAAATCAAGCTTGCATTTTTGATGGACAAGCATGATACAGTGGGTATTGACTGCGTGGCAATGTGTGTGAACGACATTGCGTGCGCGGGCGGAGAACCGTTGTTTTTCCTTGACTATATTGCGTGCGGAAAGAATGAGCCGGAAAAAATCGCGACGATTGTTAAGGGCGTTGCCGAGGGCTGTAAGCAGTGTGGTGCGGCTCTTATAGGCGGTGAGACGGCGGAGCATCCGGGACTGATGCCTGAGGATGAGTATGATCTTGCAGGCTTTGCGGTCGGTGTGGTTGATGAGAAGGACTTAATTACGGGGAAAGACCTGAAGGCAGGCGATGTGCTGATTGGCATTGCGTCGAGCGGTGTGCACAGCAATGGATTTTCGCTGGTCAGAAAAGTGTTTGAAATGACAAAGGAAAGCCTTGATACATATTATGATGTACTGGGTAAGACGCTTGGCGAGGCTTTGATTGAGCCTACGAGGATTTACGTGAAAGCGCTGCGGGAAGTGAAAAACGCAGGCGTGACGGTTAAGGCGTGCAGCCATATTACAGGCGGCGGCTTTTATGAGAATATTCCGCGCATGCTTCCTGACGGGGTAAAAGCGGTGGTGAAAAAGGACAGCTATGACATTCCCGCCATTTTTAAACTTTTGCAGGAGAAGGGCGGTATTACGGAGCAGATGATGTACAATACCTACAATATGGGAC
>CAMWNY010000231.1 GCA_947175775.1 uncultured Lachnospiraceae bacterium
CACGGTGGTGTGAGAGGTCGGCTAATCAACTAATGGTTAGCCTCCTACTCGATTTATATTATAGGAAGAATCAAAGCTTTGTATCCCGTTCCCTGCTTCCGTATTTCTCTTCGCAGTATTTGCAGCGGTAAATTTCCTTTTTTTCATCCGTTAATATAAAGATATGCGGCAATTCCTGCTCAATTGAGGTGATGCAGCGGGGATTTCTGCATTTTAGTACGTTCTTGATTTCCTTAGGAAGCGTGAGCGGCAGCTTTTCCACAATTTCGCTGTTTTTGATAACGTTTACCGTGATACTGTGGTCAATAAAACCGATAATATCAAGGTTTAAGGTATTAATATCACACTCTACCTTTAAAATATCCTTCTTTCCCATTTTGTTGCTGCGCGCGTTTTTGATAATGGCAACCGTGCAGTCAAGCTTATCTAAACCTAAATGTTTGTAAATGCTGAGGCTTTTTCCTGCCTTGATATGGTCGAGCACAAAGCCTTCTTCAATTTGTCCGACGTTTAACATGATACGGAACCTCCTTCCACGGTAATTTCAAGCAATGTCAGCAAAAGAGCCATTCTTACATAGACACCGTACTGCACCTGACGGAAATAGACGGCTCTCGGGTCGCTGTCTACCTCGACGGAAATTTCGTTGACACGGGGAAGCGGGTGGAGCACAATCATGTCTTTTTTGGCAAGCTCCATTTTTTCCGTATCGAGGATGTAATAATCCTTCAAACGCACATAGTCCTCTTCATTAAAGAACCGTTCCTTCTGAACGCGTGTCATATATAAAATGTCAAGCTCCGGCATAACGTCTTCAAGTTTGCGCACTTCTCTAAAGGGGATATTTTTTTCCCGCAGCATTTCTATAATATAGTCAGGAATCGTAAGCTCCTCAGGTGAGATAAATACGAAGTGAATATCGTTATAACGAACAAGTGCGTTAATCAGAGAGTGGACGGTACGGCCGAATTTTAAATCGCCGCAAAGACCAATCGTGAAATGGTCCAGTCTGCCTTTTATGGCACGGATGGTCAGGAGATCGGTAAGCGTTTGCGTGGGGTGCTGGTGTCCGCCGTCGCCTGCGTTGATTACCGGAATTGTGGAGTGTGTTGCTGCCACCATCGGTGCGCCTTCTTTTGGATGACGCATCGCGCAGATGTCTGCAAAGCATGAAATTACGCGAATGGTATCCGAAACGCTTTCGCCTTTTGCGGCAGAAGAACTTCCGGCGTCTGAAAAGCCGATGACGTTTCCGCCAAGATTTAACATTGCGGTTTCAAAGCTTAAACGGGTGCGGGTGCTTGGTTCATAAAAACATGTCGCAAGCTTTTTTCCGTCACAGCTGTGTGCATATTTTCCGGGATTTTTCTCAATGTCCTCGGCAAGCTCAAAGAGCTGATCGAGTTCTTCCAGCGAGAAATCCAATGGTCTCATTAAATGTCTCATAGAATCCTCCATTCTTGTCAGCGTTCGCAAGTTGTGCAAAAGAACAATAGTTGCGAAACAAATCAATTTACATGTGAAAACATTATTTTTCACACAACATACTTTTGTTATCATATCAGATTGATATATTGGATTCAAGAGTTATTTTCGCGAAAAAAATTTTGTTAAAATTTTGTGAAAAAATTATTGTATAAAATTTTTATTTTTTATACAATATTGGCAAATTATATGATATTATGTAAATATCGTGTATAAAATATAACGATATAACGGGTATGGATTTAGAAGGAGGAACAAAAATATGGAGTTTCAGGAGAGAAAGCGCTGGGTATTTTTCGGACTGCCGTTTACGTTTACGGTATATACCATTCGGGAGGAGGTTATCACCGTAAATACGGGCTTTTTAAATAAAGAAGAGAATGACTGCTATATGTATAAAGTGCAGGACGTGACATTAAAAACTTCCCTTTTTGAACGGGTATTCGGGCTTGGGACGATTGTGTGCTATACAGGCGATACCACAAGTCCGCAGATTATTATGCAACATATTAAAAATGCGAAGAATATTAAGGAATTTATATTGGAGCAGTCGGAGACTGCGAGAAGAAAGCGCCGCACAATGAACACACTCGATATTGGAGCAGACGGAAATGACGGTATCGACGGCGAATAATTATGAATGGGACAACAGGGCGGCTGCGCTGCGGGTGATTGACGAATTGGAGGAAGCACAGTACAGCTATACGGCACAGGATGAAGAGCGGGCGCGAAGGCGAAGGGAACGGATTCAAGAAATGAAGCGTCAGAAGGAGAAACAGCTTCTGATGCGAAAAGTTGCTCTTCCTGTGTTGCTTGCTGTAGTATTTATTGTGGTGTCTGCCGGGATGGGTATAAAAGCATTGGTAGGAAGGTATCAGACAACCGCTGCGGAAAGAACAATGGAAGCAGAAACGCAGAGAGAGGATGTGGCAGCAGATAAGGGCAGTGTGAAAGGGGAAAAGCTGCAAATGCAGGCGGACTTCAACCTTGCAGGCGCGGATATAACGGTGCCATTTCTTGGAATGCGCGAAAAGCAGACATTATTTATCGAGACGCATGTAACACGCACGCTTGGCGGAAAGAGCAAAGAGCCTGTACTTTTTGCACAGGCAGATGACAATACAATCGGCTCCGTGGGGGAGTGTGTGAGTGAAAATGTTGTTTTTATTGATGTTGAAAGCCGACGTATTCTTGCACAAAAAGATGCGAAAATGCGTATCAGCCCCGCGTCCATGACAAAAATTTTAACGATTTTGGTGGCGGCGGAGCACATCACGGATGCCGATGCTATGTTTGAGATTACGACGGATATTACGGATTACAGCTTTGTGAACCATTGCAGCAACGCCGGATTCGAAATCGGCGAACGCGTTACCGTGACGGATTTATTTTACGGGACAATTCTTCCGTCGGGCGCTGAAGCAGCGGTGGGACTTGCAAAATATGCCGCAGGATCACAGGAAGAATTTGTAAAGCTGATGAACGAAAAACTCGCGGAGCTTGGGCTTTCCGAGACGTCACATTTTACAAATTGTGTGGGCATTTATGAAGAAAACCATTACAGTACGGTTTATGACATGGCTGTCATTTTGAAAGCGGCGTATGACAATCCGTTTTGCCGTGAAGTGCTCTCAAGGCGTATTTATACGACTACGCCTACGCCGGAACATCCTGAAGGACTCACGCTTTCAAATTTGTTTCTTAGGCGGATTGAGGACAGGGATACGCATGGGGAAGTGCTCTGTGCAAAGACCGGGTATGTGGACCAGTCAGGAAACTGTGCGGCAAGTTTGAGTGTGGGAAATGATGGACGGCTGTATATCTGCGTGAGTGCGCATTCACAAAGTTCCGGAACCTGTATTAAGGACCATGTAAGCTTTTATCAGTATTTTTTGCCATGAGGTGATGTGAGTACATGCTCAAACAAAAGTCCTGCCAATGACCAAAAAGGCAGAAAATCAAGACGTATCACTCCGTTTACGTGCCAGCGGTGGCGGTCATAATTCCATGGGCAAACGTGGTGCTTTGCCAAAAACGTACCGCTTAGGAATTCTGCGGCAAAGATAGAAGCGGCATAGAAAAGGGCACGCAGCGGAAATGATAATTTCTTAACAATTAAAAATACCGGCTTAAAAAATGCGGCGCATCCGTAAATGGGAAACATATAAAGGGAAGTCTGTCCGACAAGCTGCAGTTCCCTGCGGCGCAGGGCGCCCAGTGCGGTAAACACGATTTCCATACACCATCCAATAACGCCGCATTTGATAAAGTCTTGTAAAATTCGAAAAAAAGGTAAGGGATAAACAAATTTCTTCATGCCAAAAGCATAACCGGTTATCCCTTACCTTATTCATTTTTACTGTTAAATATTGTCTTTTCATGCACAGCCCCGTGCAGATGAGTAGAGAAGATAAATCTTCTCTACTCGATTTAATTGCTTTTGCTGATTTCTTCTAAGGCGGCTCTTGATGCTTCGTCAAAGCCTGTTACATTAACCGGACCCGACGCAGATGTCTTGTAAACGGGCGTCGTGCTTCCAAATCCCGTAAAATAGACATAGTTCGAAGTCGCATTGATATTGGAATGCGCACCTTCCCTGACAACCGTCATATCAGAGCCGTCGCGCCGTATGCGTTTTAACTGCGGCGTTTTACCGGATGTCTGATAGTAGATGAAGCTGTCGGTAACATTTATCAAATCTGTACGGTCGCTGTCAAGCAGCGTTTTTTCTCCCGTCGAGATATTAAGGCTTACAAGGGAATAATCGTTGTGGATGTCAATTCCATAGACGATATTACCTTCAATAATCGGCATATAAATGTCTTCCGTTATTACCTGTCTTGAAGCTTTCGTATTTAAATCATATGCCATTAAGTGGAGATTGTCTTCATTATTAATGTAGTAGAAGGTGGAATCCTGCACGCTGACAGGCAGAATGTCAAGTTCTAACAGCGTTTCTTTATTTTCACCGTCAATGCCGATACTCTTGAGTGAAATTTGGTCATCCGAGCTGGTATAGTAAACAGTATTGTCTGCTAAAATTACGTACTTTCCAAGAACACGGTCAAGGCAGGCGACATTTTTGGGTTTATCTTTTTGGACGCGGTATACGCCCGTAGTACTGATAAGAAAACCAAGTCCCGCGTTTCCTCCGGAGCCGCCCTGATAATAATACAGGTATTTGCCGTCGGCATTAAGGCTTGCCACTTGTGTCGGGACCAGTTTCTTCATTTCTGATTCGTCGGGGCGCATGCAGTAGAGCGCGTTGTTGTCGTAAGGATTTGAGAAGTATACATACCCGTCGCTTTCGCAGAACAGACCGCCATTGTAGAGATTTCCGGAAGTATTTCCTATCGTTCCTGGCGGGTTTTCAGGAATTCGGTTGGAAATTTTACTTACAACGAATAATCCCACGCAAATTATCACTGTTAAAACTGCTAAAACTGCGCAGATAATTGCAATCACTTTTTTCTTCATTGGTTTATTCCCCCTTAAATATGTGTGATGCTTATATTATAATGATTTTATCAAAAAATGAAAAGAATTTATGGAGAATTCATTTTTATTTTTTACTTA
>CAMWNY010000232.1 GCA_947175775.1 uncultured Lachnospiraceae bacterium
CTCAGGAGTCTCTTGTGCTCGGAGATGTGTATAAGAGAAATTTTGTACACCATTTTACCCCAAAAATACGAGAAATTACGGGAAACCGCATGACTTTTTCCACCGTCCGCCAATCCCTGAAACCCTTGATTTTACTAGGCTTTCAGGCATATATCGCAGGTTTCCTTTACAAATCATACGGCGTCACCTGATATACGTAGTAATTCAGCCAATTCGTATACAGATTATTACTATGCGACCGCCACTGCAATCTAGGTCTGTTTTCAGGATGATCCTCCAAATAATAATTTCTCGGAATATGTATTGAGAGCCCCTTTCCCAAATCCCGCTTATACTCCGCATCCAAAGTAAACCGGTCATATTCCGGATGCCCGTTTACAAAAATCTTTTTCCCGTTTTCCGCATACGCCAAAAAAACCCCTGCCTCATCGGACTCCGCAAGCACCGTAATCGCACTGCATTTATGAATTTCACTTGCCGGAGTTTCCGTATGGCGGCTGTGCGGTGCAAGGAAAAAATCATCAAATCCGCGGACAAGCGGCACCTTGCGGTTGTGCACCTTATGGGAATAAATACCAAACAGCTTCTCCGAAAGCATTCGTTTTTGAATCCCGTAATAATGATAAAATCCTGCCTGCGCACCCCAGCAAATATGAAGTGTTGAAGTCACATGGAACTCCGCCCAGTCCATAATCGTACAGATCTCATCCCAGTAATCAACTTCCTCAAACTCCATATCCTCCACCGGAGCACCGGTAATAATCATTCCGTCAAACCGTTTGTTCTTAATCTCCTCAAACGTCGTATAAAAACGGTTTAAATGATTTGCCGAGGTATTCAGGGACACATGGCTTGTCACCATCAGAAAAGTCACATCCACCTGCAAAGGCGTGTTAGAAAGCGCACGCAGAAGCTGCAGCTCCGTGTCCTGCTTAATCGGCATCAGATTTAAAATACAAACCTGAAGCGGTCTGATGTCCTGATGCATCGCCCGGCTTTCGTCCATAACAAATATATTTTCATTTTCCAAAATTTCCTTTGCAGGCAATGCACTCTGCACTTTAATCGGCATTTTTCTTTCCCCCGTATCCCTTTATTTTTCAAACATTTAAGGCTGCATATCAAGATAGTCCGCCATAAACTGTTCTTCCGTAACGATTGGCACATCCAGTTCTTTCGCCTTCTTATTCTTTGACGAAGAGGACGCAATATCATTGTTAATCAGGCACACCGTCTTTGCGGATACACTGCCTGCCACCTTGCCGCCCCGTTTTTCAATCAAGTCCTTAAGCGCATTCCTGCTGTCAAAATGCGCAAGACTACCCGTAACCACAAATGTTTTTCCCGCAAGCGTCTTAGCCTGCGCATCCATTTCTTCCCTTTTTATCGTAAGCTCTTTTAACAGATTGTCAAATCGTTCCCGATTTTGCCCAACGGCAAAATAATCCTCAAACGCTCTTCCAATCACCTCACCAATGCCGTCAATTGCGCTTAACTCCTCCGCTCCCGCTTTCCGCACGGCATCCAAATCATAATCATAAAATCTGCAGATGACCTTTGCGTTCGCAAGTCCGATATTGGGAATTCCAAGACTGTATATCAGTCTGGGAAGTTCTACCGTTCTCGCCGCATCAATGCTTTCTATCAAATTGTTGTAAGACTTCTCCCCGAACCCTTCCATCGCGATAATCGCATCACAGTGCTCCTCAAGATGAAAAATATCACGGTACTGATGAATAAACCCTTTGGCAATAAACTTTTCAAGCGTCGCCTCCGAAAGCCCGTCAATATTCATGGCGTCACGCCCCACAAAATGCGTAAACGACTTGATTTTTTTTGCGTCACAGTCAGGATTTGTACAATAAAGCGACTGCACTTCCCCCACTGCCCGCAGCTGGGTATCTCCACCGCACACCGGACAGTGTTCGGGTATCTCAATCGTGTCACTATTTGTTAAATTTTCGTCAATCTGCGGAATAATCATATTTGCCTTGTATACGGTTATCCGGTCACCGATACCAAGTCTTAAACCTTTCAGAATGCTGATATTGTGGACAGATGCACGGCTTACCGTCGTTCCCTCCAGCTCCACAGGTTCAAAGATGGCAATCGGATTAATCAGCCCCGTACGGCTCGGACTCCACTCAATCTCCTTTAAAACAGTTTCCCTGACTTCGTCCGCCCACTTAAACGCAATCGAATCCCGCGGAAACTTTGCCGTGCGCCCAAGCGACCGACCGTACTCAATATCATCATAAATAAGCACCAAGCCGTCGGAAGGCACCTCGTATGTTTCCACACGGTTCTCATAATCTGCTACCGCCTCAATAATAGTATCCTGATTTACCCGCACATACGCAACCACGTCAAATCCCTGAGCCGCAAGAAATTCATACTGCTTTTCCCGCGAATTGTCAAAATCGACAGACACCCCGTTTTCCTGTGCCTGCACAAGGGAAAATGCATAAAACCGCACATTCCGCTCGGCTGTTATCTGATTATTCAACTGTCTGACGGAACCAGAACACAAGTTTCTAGGATTTTTGTACCTTGCCTCCACATCTGCAATACGGCTGTTAATCGTCTCAAAATCGCCATATGTGATAACAGCCTCGCCGCGAAGAATCAATTCACCCTGATACGCTATTTTCAGCGGAATATTTTGAAAAACACGCGCATTGTTTGTAATAACCTCTCCGACCTCTCCGTTTCCGCGCGTGACCGCCTTTACAAGCGCACCATTTTGATATGTGAGTACAATTGTCAGTCCGTCAAGTTTCCAGCTTAAAAGCCCATCCTTATCACCAAGCCAGCTTACAAGCTCCTCCCGTTCCTTCGTCTTTCCAAGAGAAAGCATCGGGGTTTCATGCGCTTCTTTGGGCAGCTCATCCACCGCCTCATATCCCACGCGCATGGTAGGGCTTCCCGCAAGCACCATGCCGGTTTCCTGTTCCAAAGACTCCAGCTCGTCATAAAGTGCATCATATTCACGGTTGCTCATAATCTCCCTGTCCTGTGCATAATATGCCTTCGATGCCTCATTCAGCTTTTGTGAAAGTTCCCGCATTCTATGTATCGTTTCCTTGTTCGCCGTCATTTTGCCACATGCTCCTTTCGCCGCCGTTGCGCCCTATTTCAGTTTACAAAGCCTGTACAGTTTCATAAGCTCTTCGCCCTGAATCTCCCTGTACGCTCCTGTCTTTAACGCCCCCAGCTCAATATTCATAATCCGCACACGAACCAAGCGCTTTATATGATAGCCAAACTGCCCGCACATTCTTCTAATCTGCCTGTTCAAGCCCTGTGTGAGTATAATTTTAAATGTATATTTTCCTGTCTGTTCCATCCTGCAAGGTCTTGTCGTTTTGTCTAATTCCTTTAAGTATACGCCATTTGCCATACCTGCAAGAAAACTGTCTGTAATCTCCTTATCGACCTTTACGATATATTCCTTTTCATGACAGTTTGCCCCTTTCATCATGCTTTGAATCAGGGAACCGTCATTTGTCAGAATCATCAGCCCTTCCGATTCCTTGTCAAGACGTCCGGCATATGTCAGCCGCACCGGATACTTCACGGCTTCAATAATCGTCTTTTCGGCAAACTTATCCTTCTCGGTGCAGGTCACGCCCACAGGCTTATTGTACGCCAGCACCACTTTTGCAGACAAAGGTTTGACGAATTTTTTGTCCACCTCCACAAGATCTTCGTCCGACACCTGCATACCGCTTACGGCAGTCTGTCCGTTCACACACACCCTGCCGCCTCCTATCAGCTTATCCGCCTCCCTGCGGGAACAAATGCCGCACGCTGCAATATACTGATTCAACCTCATTCCAAGCATTCCTTCCCTTCTGTTCCTGCAGTCTTAGCAAACTTTACAGAAATTTTTTCAACCGTGTGATTGTTTTCTCTTCAAACGTCATAAATTCCTTTGCAATTTCCATTGACGTATTACAGTAATTCTGATGATGGTTAATTGATTTCCACATCCCCGTCAGTCCGCGGCTGCTGTTTTGTATCACCACCTCCGCAAGTTTTCCGGTACTGCAGTCTGCAAGCGTACTCATATGAATGCCGCCTGCAAGAAACAAATCGTTCGCAGCACTCGGGTGATAACTGTCCGCCTGCTCGTTGTTGAGCCTGTCTGTCGCTTTATTCTGTATCACGGAATACATCAGTTTTTCCTTCGCAAGTTCACGCGAGAACACCGTACTGTTTGTTTTCTCCGCCACGACGCCAATCGTCTTAATTGCCATATCGGCATTCTTCTGCACTGCCTTCAAAATTTCCCTGTCATCTTGATTCATTCCGGTAACCATTCCTTTCCATAATCTGAAAATCATTCATTATTCCTATTATTTCCACCTTATGAAAAGGATATACAAAGCCCATGCAGTCATTTTGACCGCATGGGTTTTCTTTTACAACACATTACTCAAAAAATTCTGCCTTCACATACCCTGTGATGCCGTTATATTTAATCCGGTACCATTCTCCCAAATCCTGCAAAAGTTCATACGAAGTATCCGCCTGTGCTACGCCAAGCTTCTCTGAATCCTGACTTGCCGCACTTCTGACATTAACGTTCGTGGTCGCTTTCACGGAACCGATGACTTCGCCCGCCTCTTCGGAAGAAATGACCTCAAGAAAATCACTCTTTATGTATGCCTCACTGCCCTCGTAGATAACCTTACTCCAACCATTGATTCGCTCTTCAATACGTGTCAGCTCCGTTCCTGGCGATACTTTACCAATGCGGTCCGCTTCCTCACTGTCGGATTTACGGACATTGACCGTATCGGTCGCACGCACAAGCTGATTTACCGCCTGATTTTGAGGCTGTTCCTCTGTTTCCTGCTGTGGCTGTGTTGATGGTGTTTCAATATCTTCACTCTCTTGTGCAGCAGAAGTCTCGTCATTTTGACCCTCAAGCTGTGCAAGCGCCACCCCTACCTCTGTCGTTACCTTACCCGGCAGCTCGTCCATAAAAACATTATGCGCCTCATCCGATGCAACTGCATATTTGTAATCCGTAT
>CAMWNY010000233.1 GCA_947175775.1 uncultured Lachnospiraceae bacterium
TTGATAGACAGAAGCACACTGGAAGAGCCGGTGTGGAATATCGAGAAAATCAGGGCAGGAAAGAAGGCAACATGGGATTATATTGACGGCTGCATGATTATGTCGCTTTTGGAACTTTACAAGGTGACAAAGAACGAGAAGTTCCTGAAGTTTTCGGATGAATATATCGGACACCGTGTCGAGGAAGACGGAACCATCAGAGGCTATGATAAGGACGAGCTGAATCTCGACAATATTAACGAGGGAAAGAACCTCTTTACGCTCTATGATTTGACGGGTAAAGAGAAGTATGCGAAAGCTACGAAAAATATCTATGCACAGATTTTGGAGATGCCCCGCACGAAGGAAGGAAATTTTTGGCACAAGATGATTTACCCGAATCAGGTGTGGCTTGACGGTCTGTATATGGCGCAGCCTTACTATATGGAATATGAAAAGCGCTTTAATGATAAGAAAAACTATGCGGATATTTACAATCAGTTTTTCAATGTGGAGAAGAATTTAAAGGATGCTGCGACAGGGCTTTACTATCATGCATATGATTCGGAGCGTCTGATGTTTTGGGCAGATCCCGAGACAGGGCTTTCAAAACATTTTTGGCTCAGAGCGCTTGGATGGTTTTCAATGGCGCTGCTCGATACGCTTGTATTGGCGGACGAGGGAACGCCGGAGTATGAGCATTTGTTAAAAATGTATCGGGATTTGATTGATTCGATGCTTAAATATCAGTCACCGGAGGGAATGTGGTATCAGGTGCCGAACTTCCCTGACAGGGAGAAAAATTATTTGGAGACAAGCGGCAGTTCGATTATGGCGTACTGTCTGCTGAAGGGCGCGCGTCTTGGGTATCTTCCGAAAGAGTACAGTGCGTATGGTGTGAAGGCATTTCATGGTATTTGTGATAAATATTTAACAACGGTTGACGGGGTAATGAGCCTTGGCGGAATTTGTCTTGTGGCAGGTCTTGGACCAGATAAAAACAGAAGACGTGACGGCAGCTATGAATATTATATGTCAGAGCCGATTGTAAAAGACGATGCGAAAGGAACCGCGCCATTTTTACTAGCCTATGCGGAAATGTGCGTGCTGGAAGGATAAAACGAAGATTCGCATAGGCTTGCATATGCGGAAATGTGCGTGCTGGAAGGATAAAACGAAGATTCGCATAGGCTTGCATATGCGGAAATGTTATTCTTGAGGAGTAGATTATAATGATGGACGTAAAAGAGTTGTATGTTTCGGCAGACGGTGACGGGGCATTTTCAAAGATTGCAACGGCACTTGAGGCTGCGAAACAATATGACGGCATGAAGGTGGTGATACACATTGCATCAGGTGTGTATCACGAAAGGCTTGTTGTGCGTCAAAATCATATTTCATTTATCGGTGCGGATGAAAACAGCACAAAGATAACTTATTCGGACGCGGCGCGCGATCTGATGCCGGAGGGCGATAAACGCGGAACGTTCCGGACGCCGAGTGTATTTATTGATGCAGATGATTTTTATGCCTGCCATGTTTCCTTTTTAAATGAAGCAGGGCAGGGCGATAAGGCAGGACAGGCGCTTGCCGTTTATGCAGACGGCGATTACCTGACTTTTGAACATTGCAGATTTGAAGGGTATCAGGATACGCTGTTTACGGCGCCGCTTCCCAAGCAGCCGAAGGAGCCGGGCGGCTTTAAGGGACCAAAGGAGTTCGCGCCGCGCCGTCATGGCAGACATTTGTATAAGGACTGCTTTATCTCCGGAAATATTGATTTTATATTCGGCAGTGCGACGGCATATTTTGAGAACTGTGAAATTTTTATGCGTAACAGAAATGACGAGATTAACGGGTATGTGACAGCGCCTTCTACATATGAAGGGGAACCGTACGGATATGTATTTAACCGCTGCCGCTTTACAAGCGACTGTCCGAAAGAGAGCGCGTATCTTGGCAGACCGTGGCGGAATTTTGCCAAGGCAGTGATTATAAACTCGGAAATCGGCGCGCATATTAAAAAAGAGGGCTGGCATGACTGGAACAAAAAGGATGCGTGGGACACCATGTTTTTTGCAGAGTACGGAAACTTTGGCGAAGGCGCGGGAGAGGCGCGTGCCCCATTCGTTAAGTTTTTAACGGAAAGTGAAGCGGCACAGTACACGCGTGAGAACGTGATTGGCTTTTAAAGGAGGTTTAAACAATGCAGTTTGGAATTCGGCTGCACGATGCAGTAAAAGCTCCCCTGGAGGAGCGGTTAAAGGCGGTGCATGAGCAGGGTTTTGCCTGTGCGCACTTGGCGCTTTCAAAGGTTATCAGCGAGAATTCGGTGGCGGACAGTGCGCTTACGCCGGGTTATGCAATGTATTTGAAGCGGCTTTTTGACAAATATGAGTTGGATGTGGCAGTGCTTGGCTGTTATTTAAATCTTGCCAATCCCGATTCGGAAAAGTTAAAGACAATTCAGAATAAATATATGGCAAACATTCGCTTTGCAGCGCATTTGGGCGTTGGTGTGGTCGGCACGGAAACGGGTGCGCCAAATCTTGAGTATAAGTTTGAGGAAGCATGTTGGAACGAGGAGTCTTTGCAGATTTTTATCAATAATCTTCGTCCCGTGGTAAAGTATGCAGAGCAGATGGGCGTGCTGATGGCGATTGAACCGGTGGTGCGGCATATCGTGTGCAATCCTGTGCGTGCAAGGCGTGTTTTGGATGAAATCAATTCGCCGAATTTGCGGATTATCCTTGATCCGGTCAATCTGCTTGAGATTTATAATTATGAAAAGCAGGACGAAATTTTGGATGAAGCAGTGGAATTGCTGGGCAAGGACGTGGCGGTGCTTCATGTGAAGGATTTTCAGATCAAGGACGGAAAGCTTGTATCTGTTGCGGTCGGACAGGGAATGTGCCATTGGGAGCGTGTAATTCCGTATATGAAAAAGGAAAAGCCGTTTATGCACGCTACGCTGGAGAACACCAGTCCGGAGAATGCGGTCGCTGCTTTGGAGCATATCAGGGAGATTTATCGAAACAGTTGAGTTTTTAAAGAGAGCTTGTGAATGCAGGCTCTTTTTCTGTATGCACACGGGCACCCAAAGGAAATATGTCATCAAACCGATAAATCGGTTCGCTGACGGGTGCCCGGCGCGACGAGTAGGAGAAGATGAATCTTCTCTACTCGATTGTGATGGTAGGAACGTGTGCAGGTATATGATTTTTTGAAAAATAAGGGTTGCAAGTTTGTTAAAAATATGTCAAAATAAATGTAAGTATAAAATATGTGATTTGGCAGGCAAAGAAAGGGGCGGAAATTGAGATATGAGAGGAATTGATACACAGGTTCGAAAGACAAGGCGTGCGATTTTCAGGGAAGTTGCGAATATGGCATATCATTCTGAAAATATTGTGGATGATATGGAGGCGCTTCCGTATCAACTGGTTGATGCGGAAAATTCGCCGTATTGGGACAATATTTACCGGGAGCGTGAAATTGTGCGTGAGCGTACGAGGCTTGCGATGGGCATGTCGCTCCGCCCTGAGGATGAGCCGGTTCAGGTCAGTCAGGGCGTGGAGGAAAGCAATATTGACGAAAAATATTATGAGCCGCCTTTAATGCAGGTAATTGCGTCGGCGTGCAATGCGTGTGCGGAGAACAAATATGAGGTTACCAATAAGTGCATGGGCTGTCTTGCGCACCCGTGCAACGAAGTGTGTCCGCGCGGTGCGATTACTATGCAAAACGGACGTTCCGTAATTAATCAGGAAAAATGTATTAAGTGCGGAAAATGTAAGACGGTCTGCCCTTACGACGCGATTTCGCATCAGCAGCGTCCCTGTCTTTCACACTGCGGCGTCAATGCCATTTATTCGGACAGCCACGGCAGGGCAGTGATTGACGATGAAAAGTGCGTTTCCTGCGGACAATGTATGGTAAGCTGCCCGTTTGGCGCGATTGCCGATAAGTCGCAGATTTTCCAGTTAATCCGGGCGATGCAGTCAGGAAGAAAGATTATTGCGCAGGTTGCTCCTGCGTTTGTCGGCCAGTTCGGTCCGAAGGTGACGCCGGATATGCTAAAGACGGCTTTGAAGGAGCTTGGATTTTATGATGTGTATGAAACGGCAATCGGTGCGGATATGGGAGCGATGACGGAGGCAGAGCATTATGTCAATGAGGTGGCGACAGGGGAAGTGCCGTTTCTTTTGACTTCGTGTTGTCCGTCATGGTCAATGCTTGCAAAGAAGTTTTTCCCTGAGACAATTGACAAAATCAGCAATGCACTCACGCCGATGGTGGCGACGGCAAGGGTGATTAAGGAAGAGCACCCTGATGCGAGCGTGGTGTTTATCGGACCATGTGCAAGCAAGAAGCTTGAGGCGATGCGCAGGACAGTGCGTTCCGATGTGGATTTTGTCATTACGTTTGAGGAGCTTACGGGAATGTTTGAGGCAAAAGGCATTCTGCTTGAGGAGATACAGGCGCTTGACACGATGGACGGGGCGACGGCAGCAGGGCGCGGCTATGGCGTTGCAGGCGGCGTTGCGAGCGCGATTGAGAGCTGTATTAAGGAATATTATCCCGATACGGAAATCCATATCGAGCATGCAGAAAGTCTTTCGGAGTGTAAAAAAATTCTGATGCTTGCAAAGGCAGGAAAGAAAAATGGATGTCTGATAGAAGGAATGGCGTGTCCCGGAGGCTGTGTGGCGGGAGCGGGAACCAATATTGCAATTCCGGTTGCCACAAAGGATTTGCTGGGCTATAAAAATGCTTCGGAAAAGAAGCTGCCGGAGGCGGATGTGCGGCAGCCGGAATAAGATTTTGACAGATTACTTGACTTTATGTAAAACGCTTGGTAAAATCGTAAGATAGATTTTGTTTTATGCACACGGGCGCCTAAAGGAAATATGTCATCAAACCGATAAATCAGTTTGCTGACGGGTGTCCGGCGCGACGAGTAGGGGAAAATGAAATTTCTTTACTCGATTTTGATGATAAAGATATGGAGAGGAGCAGGATTATAAAATGGCACAGAAGGTAAGGTGC
>CAMWNY010000234.1 GCA_947175775.1 uncultured Lachnospiraceae bacterium
ATGTATTGCTGTGGCGAGCGGAAATGACGCGTCTGTTGCAATCGCAGAGTACGTTGCGGGCAGTGGAGCGGAGTTTGTCAACCAAATGAATGAAAAGGCGGCGGCGTTAGGAATGACAAACACACATTTTCTTGACTGCTGCGGTCTGACTTCCGACAGTGGGCACCATACTACAGCGAGAGATGTTGCAATTATGTCAAGAGAGCTGATAACACGTTATCCGCAGATTTATAATTATACAACCATATGGATGGAAGACATTACACATGTGACAAGGCAAGGAACGAAAAATTTTACCTTATCAAGCACCAATAAGCTGTTAAAGCAGTACCAGTGGACGACCGGATTAAAGACCGGTTCGACAAATGCGGCAAAGTATTGTTTTAGCGCTACGGCAAACAAGGAAGGGATTGACTTAATCGCAGTAGTGATGGGGGCGCCCGATTATAAGATTCGTTTTGCGGAGGCAAGGAGTATGCTTGAATACGGCTTTGCCATGACAAGGATTTATACAGATGAAAACAGGGAGGCGCTTACGCCGTTAAAAGTAATCGGCGGAAAAGCGGAGGAAGTGATGATAACGCCAAAAGGCGCCTTTCGGTATCTTGATGTGACAGGGGCGGATTTCACGAAAATTGAAAAAACATACAAATTGAAAGATACGCTTGATGCTCCGGTTGCGGAAGGCACGGAGGTCGGAAAAATTGTATACACATTGGAAAATAAAGAAATCGGAAGTGTTGCAATTATTGCCGCCGAGACGGTGGAACGTGCATATTATGTTGATTATCTGAAAAGAGTTTTCCGAAAGTATTTGATTTAAGCTGTTTTTAATTTTAAAATATGCTATACTAAAAACGACAGAACGGTTAAGGAAGGGATACGAATTTGATAATTATAGAACTATTGGCGCTGATATTTGTGTTTTTTCTTGCAATAGGAGTGATAGACGGGAATCGCTTTGAGGTCGTCTATGAGGAATTTACGCTGCCGAGGCTGAAAAAGGAGTGCAGGTTTGTGCTCATTTCAGATGTACACAACAAGGTATATGGAAATAACAATGCGCCGTTTATCCAGGCGGTGAAGAAAATAAATCCTGATTTTATTGTGGTTGCGGGTGATCTCGTAACGTCTCGTGCAGGGGAAGATATGACGGCTGGTATTGCGTTGTTAAACACCCTTGCCAAGGAATATAAAATCTATTACGGACTTGGAAACCATGAGTCGAAAATCAGAGAATGCCGCGATAAGTTTGGCAATCAGTTTGCATTGCTGAAGGAACAGTTAAAAGGTGATAATCTTGTGATGCTTGTAAATGAGAGCGTACAGATTCCCGAATACAATATTAAGATAACGGGTTTGGAGCTTCCGCTAACGTATTTTGCCCATTTTAAGCTGCATAAGATGGAGGCGGGGTATCTTGCAGGCGCTGTCGGAACATCCGATAAAGAAATGTGCAACCTGTTGATAGCCCACAATCCCGACTATTTTAAGGAATACGCAGAGTGGGGAGCCAATCTTGTGCTTTCCGGTCATGTTCATGGCGGTATTATGCGTCTTCCCATACTGGGAGGCGTGATTGCGCCTTCCTACAGGCTGTTTCCGAAATATGACGGCGGTGTTTACAAAGAAAACGCTTCGGTCATGCTGCTTGGGCGCGGCATGGGAGCGCACACGATTCCGCTGCGGTTTTTTAACCCTGCGCAGCTGTATGTGGTGACGCTGAAACCACATAGAAATGAAGAATGCAGGTAAGAAACTGTTTCAGCAGCGGGCGAATAACAGTTTGCCTTGCACTTTCCTCCGATTCCATGTAAAATAGAAAAGGTTTTAATGGAATTGGAGGTTTTTGTATGAGCTTATCCGTCAGGCTGGAGGTGTTTGAGGGTCCGTTGGACCTGTTGCTGTATTTGATTGAAAAAAATAAAATCGACATTTATGATATTCCGATTGTGGTAATTACGGAGCAGTATCTTGATTATATCCGGAATATGCAGCGGCAGGATATGAACGTGATGAGTGAGTTTCTTGTGATGGCGGCGACGCTGCTTGACATCAAGTGCAGAATGCTTTTGCCCAAAGAGGTCAATGAGGACGGCGAGGAGGAGGACCCAAGAGCAGAGCTTGTACAAAAGCTTTTGGAATATAAAATGTATAAGTATATGGCGTTTGAGCTGCGGGACAGGCAGGTTGATGCGGCGAAAACATGGTATAAAAAGCCAATGCTTCCCCAGGAGGTGCGCGATTATAAGGCGCCAATCGACTATGAAACGCTTGTCGGCGATGTCAATCTTGCAAAACTGAATGAGATTTTTAAATCAGTGATGCGCCGTCAGGAGGACAAGATTGATCCCATACGAAGCCGTTTCGGCAAGATTGAGAAAGATGAAATCAATCTTGAAAAGAAGCAGAGTTTTATTGAGGAATTTGTGAAAAACCATAAACGGTTCAGCTTCCGAAAGCTTTTGGAAAAGCAGGGAAGCAAGATGGAAATTATCGTAACCTTTATGGCGGTGCTTGAGATGATGAAGCAGGGAATGATTTCCATTGAACAGGAGTACGCTTTTGCGGACATTATGATTACATCGAGTCTTGCTGCGTAGAAACGAGGAACGTTTTGGAAGAAAAGAATTTGGAAGAACGAACAATGGATAATAAAAAAATAAGGGCAGTCATTGAGGCAGTTCTCTTTGCGATGGGCGATTCTGTGGAGATTGGTAAGCTTGTTCATGTGCTTGAACTGGACGAAACGCAGATACGGTCAGTGATTGCAGAAATGAATGATATATATGAAAAAAGCGACCACGGGATTTATATTGCGGAACTTGAAAATTCCTTTCAGCTTTGTACAAAGCCGGAACTTTACGAGTATCTGATTAAAGTTGCGAAGGCGCCGAGAAAGTATGTGATGTCGGACACGCTGTTGGAGACGCTTTCGATTATTGCGTACAAACAGCCCGTGACAAGGCTTGAAATTGAAAAAATCAGAGGCGTAAGCTGCGACCACGCGGTAAACAGGCTGTTGGAATTTAATCTGATACAGGAGATTGGACGTCTTGACGCACCCGGAAGACCGCTGCTGTTTGGCACGACGGAGGACTTTTTAAGAACCTTCGGCGTAAAGTCCTTAGGGGATTTGCCGACGTTGGACTCGGAGCAGATGGAGGATTTTAAAAAGCAGGCGGAAGAAGAGGCAGGCGTTAAGGTTGAGATTTAGCGGTATTTACATAGGGAGAAAAGCATGGGAAAAAACGCAGAAAGAAAAACATGTGTTCTTGGCGTAGCAGGAGGTTCAGCGTCAGGAAAGACAACGATTATCAGGAAGGTTCAGGAATATTTCGGAGAGGACATTGCCGTCATAAGCCATGATAATTATTATAAGGCACATGATGACATGCCCTTTGAACAGCGGTGTAAGTTAAATTATGACCATCCGGATTCTTTTGAGTCGGAGAGAATGGCGCAGGACGTTCAAAAGTTGATTTTGGGACAGGCAATCGATATGCCGACCTATGATTACCGCAATCATAACAGGGCAAAGGAAACAATCCGGATTGAGCCAAAGACCGTGATTATTATGGAGGGAATTCTGATTCTTGAGAACCGCAGGCTCAGAGATTTGATGGATATTAAAATCTATGTCGATACAGATGCCGATGAGCGTCTGATACGGCGTATTAAGCGGGATATGCGGGAACGGGCAAGAAGCATTGAGTCGATTATCACACAGTACAGCAGTACGGTAAAACCGATGCATGAGGAATTTGTGGAGCCGTCAAAACGGTATGCGGATATTATTATTCCAAGAGGCGGCGAAAACAGGGCCGGTATTGACATGCTGATTACATATTTGAATAAAAAGCTGGGTGCATAATTCATAATTGGTCTTGTTTCAAAATATACTTTTATGAAACCTTCTGCAAAAAGGAAGTAAAAGTATGAGGAACACAATTGTGGCGCTGCTGACCGCAGTCAGTATCCTGTTGTCCATGTCTGACTGGTGCGGGTGTGCAAAGGTGCATGCTGAGGATATCCGGCTCTATGCGAAGTCGGCAGTGCTTATGGACGCCGATTCGGGGCGCGTTTTATATGAAAGAAACGGTTATGAGCAGATGGCGATGGCGAGTACGACAAAGATTATGACACTGATTGTCACGCTGGAACATGCAAACCTTGACGATACGGTGGCGGTGTCAGCTTATGCGGCGTCAATGCCTGATGTGCAGCTTCATATCAGGGAAGGGGAAAGTTACCGCCTTGGCGATTTAATCTACTCCCTGATGCTGGAGTCACACAACGATTCGGCGGTGGCGATTGCCGAGCATGTCGGCGGCAGTGTGGAAGGCTTTGCCGCGCTTATGAATCAGAAAGCTGAAGAAATCGGCTGTGAGCATACATATTATATTACTCCGAACGGACTTGACGCTACGGACGGCGACAGGTTCCATTCTACTACGGCGAGGGATTTGGCCCTTGTCATGTCATATTGTATAAAAAAATCACCCCAAAAAGATAAATTTCTTGAAATTACACGAACACAGTCCTACTCTTTTGCGGATGCCTCCGGACAAAGGAGTTTTCAATGTACCAACCATAATGCGTTTCTAGGCATGATGACGGGAGCGCTTTCCGGAAAGACCGGTTTTACGAACAAGGCAGGCTACTGTTATGTCGGGGCGCTTGAACGCGACGGGAAAACATTTGTGGTAGCGCTTTTGGCATGTGGATGGCCCAACCATAAAACTTATAAATGGAGCGATACGCGTGCGCTTATGGAGTTTGGTATTGCCAACTATAATTATAGAAGTTTTGATGAAGCACAGATTCCAAAACAAGCATTCGAAGATGTTCAGGTAACGGGCGCTAAGGGAGACAGCATCGGCAGCGTGGAAATGGTTAAGGTTGAAGCAGCAGAGCCTTTGGACAGCTGTGAATGCGGAATTGACGGATTGTTAATGAACAACGATGAAAAGATAACGGTAACGCTTCATAAAGTAAAGGCGTTGAGCGCACCGGTAAGCAAGGGAC
>CAMWNY010000235.1 GCA_947175775.1 uncultured Lachnospiraceae bacterium
TTTTCGCTGTTTTGGCGGCGTGCGAACCGTTTCGGCGCACTTGCCTGAATGGTGTCTGGCGGTTTGATGATTTTTGTTTGGAAATACCTGGTGCGTCCATTAGGCGGTGTGTGGAATATTTATGAGCTTCTGCCTGCGTTTGTCGTGGCGTGTATCTTTATCGTTGTTGTGAGTCTGGCAACGCCCGCGCCGGAGCAGAAGGTACTTGACGAGTTTGATTTGGCGTCAAAAAAATAACCGGTTGCAGGGTTTGCCAAAATGTGATATGGTTGAAATTAATTGAATATTGATGCTGCCGTAATGGCAGCGTTTCGTAAGAGGTGTCAGGGGTAGCCGATGTCCGAAGGGGTTATCGGTTATGCTTTGGTGAAAAGGGAAACAGGTGAGAATCCTGTACGAACTCGTCACTGTGATTAGGGAGCAACTGTCAATCAGACCATGAAATGACAGAGATGTTATTTTATGGTTTGATTTCATGCCACTGATGAAAATTGGGAAGGCAGACAGGCGCGGTGATCTATCAGTCAGGAGACCTGCCTCTTGCAGTACAGGATTTATTCCAAACCACGAGTAACTGGTTGTACGTCTTTTTTGCGTTTTCTTTTTATACGCTTTTTTCGTTTATTCACAGGCGGAAGACGGTTCTGTTTTGGAAGGATACTGCTATTTGGTTACAAAAATAAAGGAACGGGATATGGGTAATATCCCAAACGGAGGGAAAAGTATGAAAAAGAAAATGGTGGCTATCATGGTGGCAGGAGTGCTTGGAGCGGCACTTTTTACAGGGTGCGGCAATGCGGACGGACCCACGGCAGTGTTGAAAAATCCCGGCACGGGCACGGCGGCAGCGCCTGCGGGCACGGCGGAGGAGACAATGCCGGACGAGGACGAATCAGCAGATAATATGGCGGAAGGAAAGCAGGCGATACTGGTAGTCAGCTTTGGAACCAGTTATAATGAGAGCCGTGATTTGACAATCGGTGCGATTGAGAACGCGATTGGCGATGCTTTTCCGGAGTATGAGGTGCGCAGGGCATTTACAAGTCAGATTATTATTGACAAGCTCGCGCAGCGTGACGGTCTTGTGATTGACAATGTGGAGGAGGCATTAGACCGCGCGGCGGCAGACGGCATTACAACGCTTGTGGTGCAGCCGACGCATTTGATGAAGGGATATGAATACACGGACCTTGCAGACGCGCTTGAGGATTATAAAGCGCAGTTTGAAACCGTTGTCCTTGCGGAGCCGCTTTTGACAAGCGATGCGGATTTTGATGCAGTGGCGGATGCGATTACAACACGCACGGCGGATTATGATGACGGAAAGACGGCAATCTGCTTTATGGGACATGGCACGGAAGCGGACGCTAACAGCGTTTATCCGAAGCTTCAGGAAGCGCTGACAGCAAACGGATATGATAATTATTTTATCGGTACGGTTGAGGCGGAGCCTTCGTTCGGGGACGTCCTTACGGCAGTCGGCGCAAACAAGGATTACACAACAGTTGTGTTAGAGCCGTTGATGGTTGTCTCCGGAGACCATGCGACAAACGATATGGCAGGTGATGAGGACGATTCGTGGAAGTCCGGTTTTGCGGCGGAGGGTTATAAGGTCGAGTGTATTCTTGAGGGGCTTGGACAGAACGTGGCTATTCAGAAGCTTTATGTGTCGCATACACAGGATGCGATAGACAGTATTGAACAGTAAATTAAGAGGAGAATAAGTTTTGAAAAACAGAGGCTGCATCATAAAAAAGCTTCTGCTTGCGGGCTTGTTGGTGTTTGCCGGTGTGAACATGGGTTTTGCATCGGTAAACTTATATGCGGCGGAAGCCTCAGCCAATCTTGGAATGCAAGCGGAAACAGGGACGGACAACGAAACAGAAACCAGTACAAAAGCAAATGACATGGTTGCGGGTGACGATGAAAAAGCGCCTGCAAAAGAAGTCGGAAAAAAGAATATGATACCGGTATATGGCAGCGATATAATCGACGGAACCTATGATATTGAGGTGGACAGCAGCTCGTCCATGTTCCGGATTGTAAAGGCACGGCTTACCGTGAAGGAAGGCGGGATGTCGGCGGTGCTTACGCTTGGCGGGAAAGGGTATCTGCGCTTGTTTATGGGAACAGGCGAGGAGGCTGTAGCGGCGCAGGAAACGGAATATGCGGAATATGTGGAAGATGCAGACGGCGCGTATACGTATGAGGTGAAGGTTGAGGCGCTTGACAAGCCGTTGGGGTGCGCAGGCTTTAGCAAGCGGAAGGAAAAGTGGTACGACCATCAGATTGTTTTTGAGGCAAATTCCCTTGAGGCGGATGCGCTGCTTATCACGCTTCCTGATTACGAGGAAGAAGAAAAAACGACACGAGTGTCAGAAAGTGAGACGCGGGAGGCCGCAGGTGAGACAGAGGCAAAAGGAAATATGACATATGTGTCAGAAGCCGCGCAACAGGAGCGCGTCAATCTTTCCGACGGAACGTATCATATAGATGTGACGCTTAGCGGCGGCAGCGGAAAAGCGTCGGTAACGTCTCCCGCGAAGGTGACGGTTACAGACGGCATGGCGACGGCGGAGCTGGAATGGAGCAGTTCAAACTATGATTATATGCTTGTAAACGGGCAGAAATATCTTCCGGTAAACATGGAAGGAAATGCCGTGTTTGAAATCCCTGTCGTATGCTTTGATAAAGAGATGCCGGTGACGGCAGATACTACGGCGATGGGAACGCCGCATGAGGTAGCATATACGCTTTTATTTTTACAGGAAAGTGCAAAACCTATGGAGAGTAAGGAGGAAAAGAACAGAATGGACTGGAATTTGATTCTTTTGATTGTAATTGCAGCATTGACAGGAGCGACGGTGGCATATTATGGAACGAATAAAAAGAAGTAAGATTTATGCGGCGCTGCTGTGCGTATTTGCTGTATGCGCACTGACAGCCTGCACGGAAAATAAAACCAGCGTGACGGCAGAAAGCAGCAAGGATGCGCATACGGAAATAGAAGGCTTGGAGTGGCAGGGGTATGCCGATTTGTCATACGCCGAGGGCTTTACCATCGAAACCTACAAGAACGACTACCGTCTCATCACCATATCAGGAGATGCGCAATACCTGATTGTCCCTGAAAACGGCGAAGCCCCACAGGATTTAAAAAATGACATAACTGTCATAAATCAGCCCGTATCCGACATCTATATGGCGGCAACCGGAACAATGGACATGTTCCGTTCCCTCGATGCCCTCGATACGATAACGCTCTCAGGAGCCGATGCGGACGGCTGGTACATTGAGGAGGCAAAGCAGGCGGTTGAAAGCGGGATGATGCTTTACGCGGGCAAATACAGTGCGCCGGATTACGAGCTGATTTTATCGAAAAACTGTCCACTTGCCATCGAAAACACCATGATTTTGCACACGCCAGAGGTGAAGGAGCAGCTTGAACAGCTTGGCGTCACAGTGCTGGTGGATTACGCGAGCAATGAGTCGCATCCGCTTGGCAGAATTGAGTGGATTAAGCTTTATGGCACGCTGCTTGGAAAGGAAGAGGAGGCGCGGCAGATTTTTGCCGCGCAGGCAAAGACCTATACCGAGATTGAAGAACAGGTGCAAAAAAGCGATAAGACGGTAGTTATTTTTTACCTTACGGAAAACGGTGCGGCGAGCGTGCGCAGTCCGTCCGATTATATGGTAAAGGTGATTGCGTCTGCGGGCGGAACGTACGTATTTGACGATTTGGAAACAGACGGGAAGAAGAGTTCCTCCATGACAATCCAAATGGAGACCTTTTATGCGCGTGCAAAATCTGCCGATTACCTGATTTACAACAGCAGCATCGGCGGTGAATGCGAAAATTTAGAAGCGCTGCTGAAAAAGGAAGCGCTTTTGGCGGATTTTGATGCCGTGAAAGAAAACCATGTTTGGTGCGCGCCGAAAAGCCTTTATCAGGAGTCTATGTCAACGGGAGCGCTGATTACGGATATTTATGCCATATTAAATGAAGAAACGCCGCAGACAACGTATTTGTACCGTCTTGAGTAATTTGAAAGGAAAAACGAGTGAGACAGACAAGATCTATTTTGGCATTTGCGATGCTTACGGTTTTCGTGTTTGTGATGATTATTTTGAATACTGTGACGGGAAGCGTTAAAATTCCGCTTGCGGACATCATGGAGCTGCTTGCGGGGCGGGGGACGGATGCAACAATCCATAGTATCGTGTGGCAGATACGTCTTCCGCGGGCAGTTGCGGCTGCGGTGCTCGGCGGTGCGCTTGCGCTCTCGGGTTATCTTTTACAGACCTTTTTCCACAATCCGATTGCAGGTCCGTTTGTGCTGGGGATTTCCTCCGGCGCAAAGCTGACGGTGGCGCTGCTGCTGGTTTTGGTTGCGGATAATGCGGTGAATGTCAGTTCGGTTGCGATGATTGTTTCGGCGTTTGCGGGCGCTATGCTTGCGATGGGTTTTGTGCTTGTGATGGCGCGTGTCGTGGATAAAATGTCGATGCTGATTGTGGGCGGCGTTATGATTGGATATATCTGTTCGGCGGTCACGGACATTATCGTCACGTTTGCGGACGATTCGGATATTGTAAATTTACATAACTGGTCTAAGGGCAGTTTTTCGGGGATTTCGTGGGAAAATGTGACTGTCATGTCCGTTACGGTGTTTGTGACGGCGGCGGTCATTTTTCTGCTTTCCAAGCCAATTAGCGCGTATCAGTTAGGAGAAACCTATGCGCGTAATGTGGGAGTGGACTTAAAGCTGCTGCGGATTCTTTTGGTGCTTTTATCAAGTGTGCTTGCGGCATGTATTACGGCGTTTGCGGGTCCCGTTTCCTTTGTGGGCATTGCGGTGCCGCATTTGGTCAAACGGCTTTTTGGGACAACGAAGCCGCTTTTGATGATACCGGCGTGTTTTCTTGGGGGGAGCAGCTTTTGCCTGGTTTGCGACCTTTTGGCGCGCACGGTGTTTGCGCCCACAGAGATGAGCATCAGTACGGTGACGGCGGTGTTTGGCGCG
>CAMWNY010000236.1 GCA_947175775.1 uncultured Lachnospiraceae bacterium
CTTCGGACGCCTCCGCCTGCGTTTTGCTGCGGTCAGCAAGATACCGTATAATGCCGCCAAACAGTATGGCAAAGCTAAGCTCAAGCGGAAGATAAAGACCAATTGCCACGGGAAGAACAGGTACGCCAAGTATTTCTATGGAAAGCGCGATAAACACGCCGATAAAGACGAGCGTCCACGGCAGACTGCCGTCCATAATTCCTTCGATAATCAGCTTCATCAGCGTCGCCTGCGGTGCGGAAAGTTCCTGTGAGCCAAAGCCCCATGCCCGGTTCAGCAAGATGAGCACAATGCCGATGGTAAGCGAGGAAAAAAATGTGCCAATCAGCTCTCCAATCTGCTGTTTCTTTGGCGTTGCGCCCAAAAGATAGCCTGTTTTCAAGTCCTGCGAGGTATCGCCTGCCATTGCGGCGACAATGCAGATTACGGAGCCGATTGCAATAGCGCCTTTCATGCCGTGTGCACCGTTATCACCCGTTGCCTTTAAAATCAGCGTGGTGAATAAAAGCGTTGCGATTGCCATGCCTGACACCGGATTGTTGCTGCTGCCGACAAGACCGACCATGCGCGAGGAAACCGTGGCAAAGAAAAAACCGAACAGCACAATCAAAACCGCGCCAAGCAGTGTGACGGGAATTGGCGGAAGAAGCCATATCAGAACAGTCATAAGCGCAATGCCAATCAGAATGGTGCGCATGGACAAATCGCGCTGCGTGCGGTCCTCGTTTGGTGTTTTTTCGGAAAGTCCTTTTATGGACGCGGCAAAGGTCGACGCTATCAGCGGAATGGATTTTAAAAGGCTGAGAATACCGCCGCAAGCCACGGCGCCTGCTCCGATATAGCGGATATAAGCGCTCCATATGGCGGAGGCGCCGCCCTCTGCATAGAGCTGCGCAATCGGTTTTTCGGCAGGATAGAGCGTGAGTGACGCGCCGAATGTGTTAATCATGGGAATGAGCACAAGCCAGCCAATTATGCCGCCTGCAAACATGTACGAGGCAATTTTTGCACCGCACAGATAGCCAACACCCAAAAGGGCAGGATAGATTTGGGTGGAAACCTCTGTTTTTAAGGCATTTATTTTCAAGGTAACCGCCGCGGGAATGAGTTTCAATCCGTCCGTAATTAATTTTATCAGCGCGGAAAACCCCATGCCTCCAAAGACAAAAAGCGCACCTGCTCCGCCGTTTTCGCCTGCCCGCAGCACCTCGGCGCAGGCTTTGCCTTCAGGGTAGGGCAGCGTGTCTTCCTCTTTGACAATCAGGGAGCTTCTCAGGGGCACCATAAACAGTACGCCCAAAATACCGCCGCAAAGCGAGATTAGGGCAATCGTAATCAGGCTTGGCGTATCCATAACGCCTTCCATAGACCATAAAAAGAGGACGGGGAGTGTGAAAATCGCGCCTGCCGCAAGCGATTCACCTGCGGAACCGATTGTCTGCACCATATTGCTTTCCAAAAGGGAGTCGCGCCGCAGAATCACGCGGATTACGCCCATGGAAACGACCGCCGCGGGAATGGAGGCGGATATGGTCATGCCCACCCGCAGCCCAAGATATGCGTTTGCCGCGCCAAATACAATGGCGAGGAGAACGCCGGTGATAATGGAGACAGGGGTCAGCTCTTTTTGCTGTTTTGAGTGATGTTCTTTGCTCATACGGATATGCCTTTCCTGTTTTTTCTGAATCAATTTTAAAATCATTTCTAAAAGTGTTTCCGGTTTTGAAAAATATTATGCGGAGGGTATTGACAAATACCGTACCAAGGTATAGTATACTAATAAAATAAGAAAAAAAGGAGAAACTGTTTATGGAAAAAAATCGTGAGAACGGCGAAAATCAGAACACGGAAATACCATGTGAAGGCTGTACCCACAAAAAAAAGGAGCGCACGCCAAAAGAACAGCGGGATTTGGTGAACCGTCTGAGCCGCATTGAGGGGCAGGTGCGCGGGATTAAAGGAATGGTGGAAAAAGAGGCGTACTGCATTGACATTTTAGTTCAGGTGGCGGCAGTCAACGCAGCGCTCAACAGCTTTAGCAGGGTGCTGCTTTCCGACCATATCAAAACCTGCGTGACACAGGATATTTTGGACGGCAAGGAAGAAACGGTCGATGAGCTGGTGGAGACGGTTAAAAAATTAATGAAATAAGCATGAATAAACAGATACGAGAGGGGGGAATAGAGATGGAGCAGTATACGGTGACAGGAATGAGCTGCGCCGCCTGCAGCAGCAGGGTGGAAAAGGCGGTGTCCAAAGTGGCGGGTGTAAACGCGTGCTCCGTCAGTCTTTTGACAAACGCAATGGGCGTAGAAGGCACGGCAAAGCCGGAAGACATTATCAAGGCAGTGGAAGAGGCAGGCTACGGTGCGATGCCAAAAAACAACGCGGTGCACAAAAACGCTCCGGACACATCGCAGGAAGACCTGCTTGTCGATAGGGAAACGCCGGTCTTAAAACAGCGTCTGATTTATTCTTTGGGATTTCTGATTGTCCTGATGTATCTTTCAATGGGACATATGATGTGGGGCTTTCCTGTGCCGTCCATACTGGAAGGCAATCATATCGCAATGGGGCTGATACAGCTTTTATTGACCGTTGCAGTCATGGTCATCAACCAAAAGTTTTTTATCAGCGGTTTTAAAAGCCTGTTCCATAAGTCGCCAAACATGGACACACTGGTCGCGCTTGGTTCTACGGCAGCATTTGTGTACAGCACGTACGCGCTTTTTGCGATGACGGATGCACAGCTAAACGGCGATATGCAGGCAGTCATGGACTACATGCATGAATTTTATTTTGAGTCCGCGGCGATGATTCTGACGCTTATCACTGTAGGAAAAATGCTGGAGGCGCGCTCAAAAGGCAGAACGACTGACGCCCTCAAAGGACTGATGCGCATATCCCCGAAGACGGCGGTCGTCGTGCAAGACGGCAGCGAGCGCACGGTTGGTATTGAGGAAGTCGTTAAAGGCGACGTGTTCGTAGTAAGACCGGGCGAGAGTATTCCGGTTGACGGTATTGTGTTGGAAGGTACGAGCGCAGTTGACGAGGCGGCGCTTACGGGTGAGAGCATTCCGGTCGATAAGGCGGCGGGCGACAGCGTGTCGGCAGCAACCATAAACCGTTCCGGCTTTATCAAATGCGAGGCGGTGCGCGTGGGCGAGGATACGACGCTCTCGCAGATTATCAAGATGGTGAGCGACGCGGCGGCAACCAAAGCGCCGATTGCCAAGGTCGCGGACCGCGTATCGGGCGTGTTTGTGCCCGCGGTTATCGCAATCGCACTGGTTACGGCGTTTGTGTGGCTGTTGACCGGCGCAGGCGTGGGATTTGCGCTTGCAAGGGGCATCTCCGTTCTTGTCATCAGCTGCCCTTGCGCGCTCGGGCTTGCAACCCCCGTTGCGATTATGGTCGGAAACGGTGTCGGCGCCAAAAACGGCATTTTATTCAAAACCGCCGTATCATTGGAAGAGGCGGGAAAGGTGCAGATTGTCGCACTTGACAAAACAGGCACGATTACAAGCGGTATGCCGAAGGTTACGGACATTATACCCGTAGAGGGTATTGATGCAAAGACATTGATTGCAATGGCATATGCGCTGGAGGAAAAAAGCGAGCATCCGCTTGCGCGTGCCGTGTGCGAGTATGCACAGAATGAATTGGCAAAAAACGCGGGCAAAAGCAGTCAGAAGCGGATTGGTACGATTACGGAGTTTGAGGCGCTTTCGGGAAACGGCGTAACGGCACTGTGCGACGGAAAACGACTTTATGGCGGCAGCGGAAGCTTTATCGGAAAAAAGACGGAAATTCCCGACGCACTGCAAAAACAGTCAAAGGAACTCTCACGGCAGGGCAAGACACCGCTCTTTTTTACACGTGAGGACGCAGCGGGAAATGATGCGCTAGCCGGAATGATTGCGGTGGCGGACGTTATCAAAGAGGACAGCGCGCAGGCAGTGCAGGCGCTGAAAAACATGGGGCTTCACGTGGTGATGCTTACAGGGGACAATGAGCAGACCGCGCAGGCAATCGGCGCGCAGGCGGGTGTAACGGAAGTGATCGCGGGCGTTCTTCCCGACGGCAAGGAGAGCGTCATTCGCAAGTTAAAAGAAAAAGGCAAGGTGGCAATGGTCGGCGACGGCATTAACGACGCTCCCGCACTCACAAGAGCGGACATCGGCATTGCAATCGGCGCGGGAACGGATGTCGCAATCGATGCGGCGGACGTGGTGCTGATGAAGAGCAGGCTTAGTGATGTACCTGCGGCAATCCGTCTGAGCCGGCGAACGCTGCGCAATATTCACGAAAACTTATTTTGGGCGTTTATCTACAACGTTATCGGTATCCCGCTTGCGGCAGGGCTGCTGATTCCGCTCTTTCACATTCAGCTCAATCCGATGTTTGCGGCGGCGGCGATGAGCCTTTCAAGCTTTTGCGTGGTGACAAACGCGCTGCGCTTAAATTTTGCCAATATTCATGACGCGTCAAGGGACAAAAAGGCGCGCCATATGATAAAAGAAAATCAGGTAGCAGAACTGAAAAAGGAGGATTTCAACATGACAAAGACAATGAAAATCGAAGGAATGATGTGCGGACACTGCGAGGCACGGGTCAAGAAATGCTTAGAGGCGCTTGCGGAGGTCACAGAGGCGGCGGTAAGCCATGAGAATGGAACCGCAGTGGTAACGTGCAGCGGCGAGGTGTCTGACGAGACGCTTACGAAGACCGTGGAGGAACAGGATTACAAGGTGGTTTCCATCGAGTAAATAGAAGCGAAAAAACAGCGCGCTGACCGTCGTTTAGTTGAAGGTCAGCGCGTCTCTTGCTTCACGGACTGCCGTGATAAGGTCTGTCATTTCCACAAGATACGAATCGATTTGTGTTTCGTCCATTGTGGAAAAATCAAGGGCAAAAAGTTCTTGTAAGCGGTCGTCGTGATGCAGTCTCGAATACACAGCTCCCAGCCCACGACACTCAAGAGCATCT
>CAMWNY010000237.1 GCA_947175775.1 uncultured Lachnospiraceae bacterium
CCGCGCAGGAGTCTCGTGGGCTCGGAGATGAGTATAACAGACAGACCGACAGGAGCCGGAAAGACGACGCTGATTAATCTGTTAATGCGGTTTTATGACGTGCAGGACGGGCACATTTTTGTTGACAGCCGCGAAATCCGCGATGTGACGCGCACAAGCCTTCGAAAGGGGTATGCGATGGTGTTGCAGGATACGTGGCTTTTTCAAGGGACCGTTTTTGACAATATTGCGTACGGGCGACAGAATGCAGCGCTTGAAGATGTTGTGGCGGCTGCAAAGGCTGCAAAAATCCATTCCTATATTATGCGGCTGCCGCAGGGATATGATACGGTATTAACGGACGAAGGGACGAATATTTCCAAGGGGCAGAAGCAGCTTTTGACGATTGCAAGGGCGATGCTTTTGGACGCGCCGATGCTGATTTTAGATGAGGCGACTTCCAATGTGGACACGCGCACAGAGCGGCAGATTCAGCAGGCGATGCGCAAACTGATGGAGCATAAGACGTGTTTTGTAATTGCGCACAGACTTTCGACCATTCAGAATGCAGATGAAATTTTGGTGGTCAATCATGGGGAGATTGTGGAGCAGGGCACGCACGAAAGACTGATGGAGCGGCAAGGATTTTATTATCAGCTTTATCGGGCACAGTTTGAATAACTTGTTGTTGGATGGAAAAAAGCAGTTTATTTTTATGCAGTAATGATAGAAAAATGAAACTGTTACAAATTTTGCATCATTTTCAATTGCTGTAGGTATTGACAAAATTGATAAATGTGAGTATATTAATAAAGGTGCATGAAGGAGTCTATAGACAACATGAGTCAGGCAGTGATGTCAAAACAGCATTTTTGGAGCGTGTAGGCTATAAAAGTAGGCATGACAGAGAAACTGTTTTGAAATAGATAGGAAAGATAAAATTAGAGGATTAATTCAGGAGAGGTTAGAAGTGAGAAAAAAAGTAGAAAAAAACACAGCAGCAAAGAAAACAGTAGAAAAGAAAGCAGTCAGTGCCGTTAAGGCTGTTGAGCCTGTAGTTAAAGTTGAGGAAAAACCTGAACTTCAGGTGGCAGAGACTGTAAGTGAGGAGAAGCTGGAAGCAGAGCCGGCTGTTGCAAGCGAGGCTAAAACAGAAGTTAAGGCTGAAGCAAAAAAGACAGCAAAGCCTGCAGCAGCAAAGAAGACGGTAAAAGCGACAGCGAAGAAGGAAACTGAGGCAAAGCCTGCAAAAACAACAAAGGCAGCATCGACAAAGGTTATATTGCAGATGAGCGGCAAGGATGAATTATCTGTAGAAAATGTTGTGGATCGTATTAAGAAGGCTTACGTGGATGAGGGACATTCAGCGGCTTCTATTAAGAATGTAGAAGTATACATAAAGCCGGAAGAAGGTATGGCATATTATGTAATTGATGGTTATGCATCAGGTATCAGCCTGTATTAATGAATAAATATAGACTATGAAAAACCCCTAAACTTTATGGTTTGGGGGTTTTATGTATCTGATTATGATTTGCAGACAACACATGGCTTTTTAGTTATTTTGATTCGTCATCTATGTCATTTGGAAAAACGATATTTAATGCTTCGCGTTCTTCACGCGTGATATTGGTAAATTGGTCAAATATAGTAACAATGTCTGCTGTTTTTGCACCGCATAGCAGATAAATTACATCAGAAAGCTGTGCAATAATGTCTTTCATACGCATTGTGTCAATTTTCTTGGATTTGCCAAGAGCATCAGAAACCTGTTTTTGAGTAGTGTGAATATCCATAAGTACCTCTTTATATTTGTGCTAAATAGTTATCAAAAGCATCTGAATATATGCTGCCATAGCATTCTGCTGAGATTTTTCCTGAACGGTATAACTGGTATGCTTCCTGGCATGCGGATTTAAGTTGTGGAGAATTGCCATAATATTCACCGATTTTTTTTACTTTATCGAGCTGTTCAAGTTCGAGTACAGTGTATTTTTCAAATCTTTTCATTTTTCATTTGCTCCTTTAAACGTATTTCCGGTAATGGTTATTGCCAAATGATTACCTAATCTTTGAAACAGATTTACGGACTTTGCAGCGAGTGCAAAGTCCTGCTTAAACTGTTACCTAATTATTACATTATTATAACAAGTTGCTTGACTTTAGGCAATAATATATGTAGGATATTTATAAAAAGTGAAAGAAATTAAGAAGTTTGCGGAGGTCAATTATGGAAAACTCAGAGAACGCAAGAAGTATTGTTTATATAGTAGGGCACAAAAATCCTGATACGGATTCGATTTGTTCCGCGATTGCGTATGCATATCTCAAAAATGCATGTGACGACGGATGTGATTATGTTCCGGCGAGGGCGGGGCAGGTGAATCAGGAAACGCAGCATGTGCTGAATGCATTTCATGCGGAATCGCCTGTTTATCTGCATGATGTTATGACGGATGTGCGCGATATTGACATGAATGACGTGGAGGGTGTGACACAGGATGTTTCCTTAAAAAAGGCATGGCATCTGATGCGTGACAGAGGCGATGTGACACTGCCCGTCATAGAGGGAAAAAAGCTTGCCGGTATTATTACAATCGGGGATATTGCCAATGCCTATATGGACGTGTATGACAATGCGATTTTGTCGCGGGCGAGGACTTCTTATAAAAATATACTGGAAACACTGGATGCGCAGATGGTTGTGGGCGATGAGAGCGGTTATTTTGAGAGCGGAGACGTGGTAATAGCAACGGCAAATCCGGACGTGTTAGAGGACTATATTCATACGGGGGATATGGTCATTTTGGGGAACCGTTATGAGACGCAGCTTTGTGCAATTGAGATGGGAGCGGCGTGCGTACTGATTACGATGGGGGCGAAGGTGTCAAAGACTATTCAGATTTTTGCGGCAGAGCACAACTGTGTGATTATCAGTACGCCGTATGATACGGCTACGGTGGCAAGATTTGTTAATCAGAGTATGCCAATCGGGTATTTTATGAGGCGCGAAAAGCTGACCACCTTTAAAATCACGGATAAGACAGAGGATATTCGTGCGATCATGAAAAAAAAGCGTTATCATGATTTTCCCGTATTGGATGAAGAAGAGAATTATGTAGGCATGATTTCCCGCCGGATGCTGCTTAATCTGCGCCGAAAACAGCTGATTCTGGTAGATCACAATGAGGTATCCCAAACGGTGGATGGTATAGAGTTTGCAGATATTTTAGAGGTGATTGACCATCACAGGATTGGTACGCTTGAAACGGTGGCGCCGGTGTATTTCAGAAATCAGCCGCTTGGCTGTACGGCGACGATTATCTATCAGATGTATCAGGAAAAGGGCGTGGAGATTCCAAAAAATATCGCAGGGCTTATGATGGCGGCAATTATTTCGGATACGCTGATGTTCCGCTCGCCGACGGTCACGGAGGTTGATAAGGCGGCAGCATACAAGCTGGCGGAGATTTGCGGTGTGGAGCCGGAAGAGTTCGCGCTTGACATGTTTGCTGCGGGAAGTAATTTGGGCGACAAAGATGCGGACGAGATTTTTAAGCAGGACAATAAGAGCTTTTCGGCAAATGGTTTTGAATTCAGGGTTGGTCAGATTAATTCAATGAACAGTATTGAGCTGGACGAAATCAAAGAAAAAATTGTGCCTTATATTAAGGAGAAGTTTGAAGAGCTTGAGGTGGATATGTGCTTTTTCATGCTTACGAATATCGTATATGAAAAGACAGAACTTCTCTGTTTTGGCGAGCGTGCGAATGCACTCGTGCGGGAGGCATTCCGGCTTCCCAAGGAACAGAAAGTGTTTGTGTTAAAGAATTTGGTTTCAAGAAAGAAGCAGTTAATTCCCGCATTTGTGTCGGTTTTACAGCAGTGGGAGAAATAGAGGATATTTTTATGAATATAAAAAACATCCATAAAACCGTAATAGTTACAATATTGACCACTTTAGTCATAATTGCAGTATTCTGTCTTAACACCGCCAAGACATTTTCTGCTGCCGATACGGATAAAATGGAGGTACACTTCATTGATGTCGGACAAGGAGATGCTACGCTGATTATATGCGATGAGCACGCTATGCTGATAGATACTGGAGACACTGATAAGGGAACAGCGGTACAAAATTATTTGCGTAAACAAAATGTAAAGAAACTGGATTATCTGATTCTTACGCATCCCGACGCAGACCATATCGGTGGAGCGCCTGTAATGATAACAAAGTTTGAAATCGATAAGGTCTTTGTGTCGAATTACGAGAAGGATAACAAAACATACCAAAAGCTGATACAGGCACTGGACAACAAGAGGAAAAAAGCAACGACACCGAAAGTCGGTTCAAAATATAGTCTTGGAACGGCTGAGATAACGATTATAGCGCCGAATTCGGAATACGATAACCCGAATGACGCGTCTGTCGGAGTGATAATCCGAAACGGTGACCATCGGTTTTTGTTTGCCGGAGACGCGGGAGAGGATGCGGAGCAGGATATTCTTGAAAATGGCATTGACCTTTCGGTGGATGTATACCATGCGGGGCATCATGGAAGCAGGACCGCGACATCAGAAGAATTTTTTGACGCGGTTAAACCCGCATACGCCGTTATCAGCTGCGGTGAAGGGAATTCGTACGGACATCCGCATGCGCAAACACTTAATCTGTTCCGGGCAAATGGCGTAAAGGTTTACCGGACTGATGAACAGGGCAGTATTATAGCAGAAAGTGACGGAACACAGCTGTCATGGAACTGCAGCCCGTCAACAACTTGGGTGGCAGGCGAACCGTCAAATGCCTCGGATACCACGTCAATACAAGAGGAGGCAGAGGATACACCGGCAGAACAAATCTATACCTGTAATACCAACACAAAAAAGTTTCACAATCCAAATTGCCCGAGTGTAAAGCAGATGAGTGAGAAAAATAAACGGACAGTCACATTGGCAAGAAGCGAGATTATTGCACAAGGATACGTGCCATGTAAGAACTGTAATCC
>CAMWNY010000238.1 GCA_947175775.1 uncultured Lachnospiraceae bacterium
TGGCAAGCACCCACGCGATTGCCACGCGCCTTTTCTGTACTCCCGACAAATCAAACGTTGACTGGTAAAAATATTCATCGTCAAGCCCCACCAGCTTTAATGCCTCATAAGCCCGAAGCTCTACCTCTGTTTTGGAAAGTCCTAAATTTTTCGGTCCAAAACACACATCCGTAAAAACATCCGTCTCAAAAAGCTGGTGCTCCGGATACTGGAAAACAAGTCCTACCTTACTGCGCAGCTTTTTTTTATCAAAGTCGTCATCGTCGATATCCTCTCCGTTAAAATAAATATTTCCTGCGGTCGCTTTCATAAGCCCGTTCAGATGCTGCACCAAAGTCGATTTTCCCGAACCCGTATGACCGATAATGCCGATAAACTGCCCATCGGGAATGACCAAATTAATGTTATTCAACGCCTTAATCGGCGTATTTGTATCCTGTCCGTATATATGGCTTACCTTGTCTATAATAATTGGCATTTTTGTCTCCTACTCTTAAAACAGTTCTTTCACGCAATCATCCAGCGCTTCCCGAAACTCCTCTTTTGTCAGTATCCCCTTTGGCATAGGAAATCCTTCCTGCCTTAGCGCATGGGCAAGCAGTGTCACCTGCGGCACATCAAGCCGAAGCTCCTTCAGCCGTTCCACCTCGGAAAAAACCTCCCGCGGCGTGCCCTGCAAAGTTACCGCTCCCTTGTCCATAACAAAAACCTTATCGGCATAAATAACCTCTTCCATATAATGTGTAATCAAAATAACCGTAATGCGCTCCACATCATTTAACGCACGCACGGCGCGGATTACCTCCTTGCGCCCTTTGGGATCCAGCATTGCCGTCGGTTCATCCAAAATAATACACTTCGGATGCATCGCAATCACCCCTGCAATCGACACGCGCTGCTTCTGCCCTCCCGAAAGCTTGTTTGGTGAATGATGGCGAAATTCATACATGCCGACAGCCTTTAAACTTTCCTCCACACGCTCCCATATCTCCTTCGTAGGCACACCCATGTTCTCCGGACCAAAACCTACATCCTCCTCCACAACCTGACCGATTATCTGATTGTCAGGATTTTGGAACACCATTCCGGCAGTCTGCCTGATGTCCCACAGGTATTCGTCCTTCTGCGTATCTTTCCCATCTACCCATACCGTTCCTTCCGTGGGATATAATATGGCATTGAGATGTTTTGCAAGCGTCGATTTTCCCGAACCGTTATGCCCCAAAATTGCCACAAAATCACCCTGATTGATGTCCAAATTCACATTGTCCACCGCCGTTGTAATTCCCTCGACATTGCCTTCTTCGTCGCGTCTGATGTACTCAAAAATTAAGTCCCTGACCTTAATAATCCCCATGTCAAAACCGTGCCCTTTCACTGCGGACATCTACTTGTCCTTATCCTGCATCTTTTGCTGCATAAATGCTTTGTATAGCTTACGCCTTTGAAGCATCTCCTTTTGTTCCCTGTCCTGTGCAATCTGACGTTTAATGTTTTCGGCAATCCAAATCGCCCTGATCTTATCGAGCACTTCCTCCTCCTTGCTTTTCTTTGGCGGATTCATCCTGTCAGCATATTCCTTTCCGTACATCTGCATCTGCTGTTTCCTGCGCTTGCTTTCCCGATAGTCCTTATCCCACTTTTCTATCTTTTGATGCTCGTTTGCCATTTCCTTTTGCCTGATATAACTGCTGCGCGTAGCATCGCTCGTCGCAAAGATTTTAGCAGGTCTTTGCTGCTGCGGCATCTGATAAAAATACATTCCGTTTGGCGCAGTCTGCTGATTTTGCATTGCACCTACAGTATTTGGAGCCATTCCGCCACCTGTCGGAACATACGGATTATTAAGCAGAAACTCATATGCCTTTTGCAGTTTGATATAATACTCCTTTGTATCCCCCGAAGGATTTGCATCCGGATGATAAAGCTTTGCCTTATACCGGTATGCTCTCTTAATCTGCTCGTCAGATGCATTTTCCCTTATTCCAAGAAAATAGCAAGCCTCTTTTCTTGTCATACGAATCCCCCATTCTTACCAGTTCTTTCATACTAGACCCGTCTGATAACAATTCAGAAATACAGAGTACTTCATTGCAGTATACCAACGCTTCTATACTTCTGAATAATTACCCAAACCCCGGCATTTTATACAAAAACGCTCCCAAAATATGGGAGCGCATTCCGTACAAAATACTATTATTCTCTGCTCTTATACAAGCTCAAGAACTACCTGCATAGCGCCGTCACCCTTACGCTGACCAACCTTGATTATTCTTGTATAACCACCGTTACGTCCAACATACTTAGGTGCGATTTCATCAAATAATTTTGCTACAAGGTCGATTTCTTTTGTATTTCTCTTTTTTCCTGCATTCTTCTCAGGAACTTCCGTTACAGAATATAATACCTTAAGCATCTTTCTTCTTGCATGAAGTCTTGAAGGCATATCCTTCTTGATTTCCTTCTCTACTTCATCATAAACAGTGACCTTCTTACCGTCCTTAACTTCCTTTACGCGCTTGCCGTCCTTGTCTTTTCTTGGAACCTTAGCCGTAACCTTAACCATCTCATAGTTATCCTTTTCTTTTACGGCCATTGCGATGAGTCCCTCAACAATCTTCTTAACTTCCTTCGCTCTTGCCTCAGTCGTGATAATTCTGCCGTTCTTGCTTGCAATCAAAGCAGTTACCTGACCTCTAAGCAATGCCTTTCTCTGATTTGATGTTCTTCCGAGTTTTCTATAACCTGCCATAACCGGCTCCTTTCTTTGTGAGGAACTACTACCCTCATTGGTGGGACATATGACAACGCTCTTTGGACTTACTTATCAAATGTCATTTACAAATTCCATCTTTGAGCACAAATGCGAACACTTTGGGATTACCGCATCTGCGATTGTATGATACATACATATCTTAAATCTGCGGCTCAATTACTCCTCCATCGGATTAAGCTGCAAACCTAACTCCTTTAACTTTGCCAACACCTCGTCTAAAGACTTGCGTCCCAAATTACGAACTTTCATCATATCCTCCGAAGTCTTATTGGTCAACTCTTCGACGGTATTGATGCCTGCTCTCTTGAGGCAGTTGTATGAGCGTACTGACAGCTCAAGCTCGTCAATGCTCATCTCAAGCACCTTTTCCTTCTCGTCATCTTCCTTCTCATTAATCACGACAGCGCCCGTTCCAAGCTCAGAGAGATTAATAAAAAGTTTCAGATGCTCACTCAACACCTTCGCTGCAAGACTGACTGCCTCGTCCGGCTCAAGTGTCGCGTTTGTATATACGTCCAATGTCAATTTATCATAGTCAGTAACCTGACCAACACGGGTATTTTCTACGGTAACATTTACTCTCTCTACAGGAGTGTAAATAGAATCCACTGCAATAACACCAATCGGTAAATCCTCGCTCTTATTCTTGTCAGCGCTGATATAACCTCTTCCCTTTGTGATAAGTATTTCCATGTAAAGTTTGCTGTCCTTACCGCCGTTTAATGTTGCGATAACCTGATCAGGATTCATAATCTCAATATCCTGATCCACCTGAATATCAGATGCCCTGACAACGCCTTCACCTTCAAAATCTATAACTGCCTTCTTAACTTCATCAGTTTCGCTGCTGTTCTTAATTGCCAGGCTTTTCAGGTTCATGATGATTTCCGTCACATCCTCCTTCACACCGGGGATGGAACTAAACTCATGCAATACGCCATCAATCTTAACCTGACTCACAGCCGCGCCGGGTAGGGAAGCAAGCATAATTCTTCTAAGAGAATTACCCAGTGTAATTCCATAACCTCTCTCTAAAGGTTCTACTACAAATTTACCATACCTTTTGTCTTCAGAGATTTCTGCCACTTCAATATTTGGACTGTCAAAATCAAATGCCAACACTGTAAATACCCTCCTTTATGAATGTGATGAATATGATTATAGTAAACGCAAATTATATTTGTGTTTACTTGCGCCGTCCACATGCCGCAAAATCGCTAATTTCCTTATGTGGACATGTGCATTTATTATAGGAAGCAGCAAATGCCTGCGGCATTTCCCATAATAAAAAGTGCAACAATAGAAAGTACGCAGCGCGCACTTCCTACTGTCAAAATTCATATTGACTGCTTACTTAGAGTACAACTCGACGATAAGCATCTCATTTACCGGAACATCAATCACTTCTCTTGACGGAAGTTCCTTAATTGTTCCTTTGAAATTCTCCTGATCAACATCCATCCATTCAGGAACCAATCTGCCATTTGTAACCTCGGCAATGTCCTTATATCTCTGTAAGCTCTTTGATTTTTCCCTGATTTCAATCACATCGCCCACACTGATTAAATAAGAAGGAATATTTACGCGCTTTCCATTCACTAACACATGCTTGTGACCAACAACCTGTCTGGCTTCTTTTCTTGTTCTTGCAAAGCCCATTCTGAAAATAACATTGTCAAGTCTTCTCTCAAGAAGAACCATCAGGTTTTCACCGGTCATACCCTTCATTCTGTCCGCCTTCTCATAATAATTACGGAAAGGCTTCTCCAATACGCCGTAGATAAACTTTGCTTTCTGCTTTTCTCTTAACTGCAGACCATACTCGCTCATCTTCTTGCCGGCTCTTGGTGACTTTCTTTTAGACTTCTTATCATATCCTAAAAATACAGGATCCAAATCAAGAGATCTGCATCTTTTAAGCACAGGAACTCTATTTACTGCCATGTCTTTTTTCCTCCTAAATTAAACTCTACGACGCTTCGGCGGACGGCATCCATTGTGCGGAACCGGCGTTACGTCCTTGATGCTGGTTACTTCAAGACCACATGCCTGAAGTGCACGGATTGCAGCTTCTCTGCCTGATCCCGGACCTTTTACCATAACATCTACAGATTTTAAACCATGTACTAAAGCTGCCTTCGTAGCTGTTTCTGCTGCCATCTGAGCAGCATATGGAGTAGATTTCTTTGAACCTCTAAATCCCAGAC
>CAMWNY010000239.1 GCA_947175775.1 uncultured Lachnospiraceae bacterium
ACATAAGATAAAATGTACATCCTGTCATAAAATTAACAATTTTCATATACAAATTCACCAAACGAATTTTCAATTTTTCATGCGCGGTAAATGGTCTTTCCGTTTACAATAGTATACTGTACCACTCCCTGAAGCCTGCAGCCTGTAAACGGCGAGTTGGACGCCTTTGAAAGATAATCTCCTGCCGTCCATGTCTTCTTTGGATCATAGATTACAATGTCAGCAGGTGCACCGACGGCAAGCGTTCCTGCATCTAATCCGTACATGTTTGCAGGATTCGTGCTCATGCACTGCAAAAGCTGCAAATGGGTAAATCCGTTCTCCTCCACAAGCTTTGTCACGCCAAGGGAAAGTGCCGTCTCAAGACCAATAATGCCGCTAGGCGCTTGCGTAATCGGTTTTTCTTTTTCTTCCCTGCTATGAGGCGCGTGGTCGGTGGCAATGATGTCTATTGTTCCGTCCCGAAGCCCCTCGATAATTGCAAGACGGTCCGCCTCTTCCCTAAGCGGCGGATTCATCTTTGCCAATGTTCCATATTGGATTGCCGCCTCTTCGGTAAGGCTGAAATGGTGCGGTGTGGCTTCGGCATGAATTGTATTCCTTCCAAGATTGGCTGCTTTTCGTTTTGCTTCCCTGACAAGCTCCACGCCTTCCTTTGTGCTGATATGCTGGATGTTTAAAATAGCACCCGTTTTTAACGCAAGCTCCAAATCACGTGCAATCAATGAGATTTCCGCCTCGCGCGGCGAACCTCCGATACCAAAATGCGCAGATGCTTTTCCTTTATTAATACCGTTATTGATTATCAGCGCCGGATTTTCCTCATGCAGGCTAATTGGCATTTTCCGTTCGGCTGTTTTTCCGAATGCTTCTTCAAGCAGCGCCTCATCAGTTATCGGAATACCGTCATCCGTAAATCCGACAGCTCCGCAGGAAAGCAGCGCATCCATATCCGTGAGCTCCTTTCCTGCCATTCCTTTTGTCACGGCGGCACACGTATAGACTTTAATATCCGTTTCCCCGCCTTTATTAATCACATACGTTATTGTATCTACATTGTCTCCGGCAGGTTTCGTATTCGCCATAAGGACAACACTTGTAATCCCACCTTTGGCAGCTGCCTTTGCACCAGTTTCAATGTCCTCTTTATAGGTAAAACCGGGATCTCTGAAGTGCACGTGCACATCGACAAGTCCCGGTGCCACAATATACCCGTTTGCATCAATAACGTCGCATTCTCCATCCACTGTTATTTTATTCTTTACCCATTCTATTTTTTTGTTTTTAACAAGAATATCCTTTTTTTCACATAAATTCTGACTGGGATCAATCACCAACCCGTTCTTTATCAGTAACATATGTTATCCTCCTTTGTTTTTATCATATTCCGTATGTAATTCATAACACCCTAATCCTATACTATCATAAAACCCGCAAGCCGCAAACAAAATTGCTTTGTATTATTACTTGAATGCAATGGGTTTATCCGGAATATTTTCCGTTTTTATGACAATATACGGTGTCGTCGGAGTGTCCGTCACATTTTCCGCAGATCCGGGACCAAGCAGCGTAGTGTCTATCATCAGAGAATCGGGTGTCTCATAAAATGCGTTAACCGAAATGCTGTACCCTCCACTTGGCTGCTCGCCGTATCCGATTGCAATGTATAAATCCTCTCCGATGGTATAACTAATCTGAAATGCGCTGCTTGATTTCTCCGCAATAATGTCTTTGAGCGCCTCCGGCTGCTCCGCCTCGCCGACAACCGTAAACTCCAAATCCTTAAGCTTATCTGCCGCCGCTTCCTTTGCGGCGCATCCCGTGAATATCAGTGTCAAAACAACGACCGTAATCGCACGTACTACATTTTTTATGGATATATGCATGCTGCCTCTCCTCATAAATAATATGGATTTTCTGTATTAAGCTATGCTATCAGGAGAAAAGATATTCTTTTATTATTGATTTTATTGCATAAAATGTATTAAGATAATAATGTAATCAAGAAGAAAGGATTGAAATACCGATATGATAAGACTAATTTTAGTGATTACTTTTGTTGTTCTTTTTTTGATTTTCACAATTCCTGTTATGATTGTTGAATCTATCATTGGTAAAGCGAATCCTGCTTTGAAAAGCAGGTCAAGCCTTACTATTGTAAACTGGGCTTTTCGATGCGTACGTTTTCTTGCAGGCACAAAGGTTGACTATATCGGACTGGAAAACGTTCCGTCTGACACTGCTGTGCTCTATATCGGCAATCACAGAAGCTTTTTTGATGTTATACTGACGTACCCGATGGTGCCGCGCCCGACCGGATATATCGCGAAAAAGGAAATTGAGAGGGTTCCGCTGCTCAATATTTGGATGCGCAATCTGCACTGCTTATTCCTTGACCGCAAGGATATTAAGGCAGGTATGCAGACAATTCTTGAGGCAATTGATTTAATAAAAAGCGGCATTTCCGTCTGCATTTTTCCGGAAGGCACAAGATCCAAAACGGAAGGAGAACTTCTGCCGTTTAATGAAGGAAGCTTCAAAATCGCCTCAAAATCCGGCTGTCCGATTGTCCCGATGACAATTGTCAACAGTGCCAGCGTACTCGAAAACCAGTTCCCTTTTATTAAAAAATCACATGTGATAATTGAATATGGAACACCTGTTTTTGTCCGTGATCTTCCAAAGGAACATCAAAAGCGCCCTGGCACATATTTTCAAACCATAATTCAGGAAACACATACAAAAAACATGCAGAACTTATAGACAGCGAAATGGAGGTACAAATGAAACGAATATCAATTGCGGACTTAAAACCGTGCATGATTGCCGCCGAGGATATTTTATCTCCCGACAACCGCACTATTGTTCCAAAAGGAACCGTATTTACGGAAAATATCATTGTCCGCCTTGAGAATTATTGTATTTATTACGCAACAGTGGAAGATGAACCAGCATATGACCTCGCCTGCCCGCTCACATCCCGAACAACGGATTTTGATGCCAAAAGCAGTTGTTTTTTGGGTGCCTTTAAACGATGCTCCGAGCATTACCGCGCGCTTCTGACAAGCTCTGTTGCAAGAAACGAACCGTTTTGCCCCGACGATCTGCTGCGTGAGGTCATATCACTTCTTCATCATGACGGCAGTATTGTCAATATCTTTGACATCCTGCTGAATCTGCGCAGTACGGACAATTCCGTATACAGCCATTGTATTGGCGTTGCATTGATTTCAAATATGCTTTCGCGCTGGCTTGGGTTTTCCAAGGAAGAACAGTTAACTGCCACTGCGTCCGGGCTATTCCACGATTGTGGCATGTTGATGCTTCCTTCGGGTATTTCGGAAAAATCCGGGCAATTTAACCACGAAGAACAAGCAATCATTAAAACGCATCCGATTGAAGGCTTTCATCTTCTAAGTAAATACCGCAGCATTCCCGAAGCAGTCAGGGATACCGCTCTCACGCACCATGAGCGGTGTGACGCAAGCGGCTATCCGTATGGTTTGGCAGGCAGCGAAATCAGCAAATTCACAAAACTTGTTACGATTGCCGATATTTTTGACACAATGATTTCCGATAAGATGTGCCGCCTTTCCATGTGTCCGCTCTCCTTAATCAAATACTTTAATGACAGTGGAATTCAAAAATATGAGACAAACTATGTACTCACTTTTTTAGAACACATCTTAAACTTATATTTGAAGCATAAGGTAGCGCTTTACAGCGGCATGAACGAAAATGTAATCTTTGTCAACCGCAGCGGTGTCCCCAAACCTGCCGTACGCATAGAAGCAGGCAAAGACAGGGATCTTCAGAAAGAGTATTATAACAGCATTTTACTGCTGTCCAATATGGAAAATCTCTCAATTGAGTCCATTATATAATGTTTACAAAAAGGAAGTGCGTGCACATACACCCACTTCCTTTTCATTTTATCCTTATTCCACATCCGCCAAAGCCGCCATATCCTCTTCTCCCGTGCGGATTTTCACAACCTTATCCACGTTGTATACAAAAATCTTTCCGTCGCCGATATGCCCCGTGTAAAGCACCTTCTTTGCTCCTTCAATGACTTTCTCAACCGGAATGCTTGAGACGACTACCTCAACCTTCACTTTTGGAAGCAATGTCGCGTCAATTTCCGCTCCGCGGTAGCGCTCGCCCGCACCTTTCTGAATGCCGCATCCCATGACCTGTGTGACTGTCATGCCAGTCACGCCGATGTCGTTCATTGCTTTTCTAAGCTTATCATAGCGGCTTAGCTTCGCAATAATAACCACCTTGTAAATCCCTGACGCCGACGCGAACGGTACCTGCGATACTTTGACAGCCGCATTTTTCTGCGCCTCTGACGCTGATGCGTAATCGTCCGCGCCAAGCTGCGTGTTTTCATTCTCCTCCATAATCATGTTGTTTGAAATATCCATCATCGCAAAGCCTGCATAGGCGGAAGGAAGACCATGCTCTGTCGCGTCAAGACCAATGATTTCCTCCTCCTGCGTCACGCGGAGTCCGAATACCGCCTTAATAATAACAAATGTTATTGTAATTGTAACCGCCGTCCATGCAATGACGCTGAACATGCCGAGTAACTGCATTCCCAGTAAATGAAATCCCCCGCCGTAGAACAGTCCTGTGCCGCAAATCTGATTTGCACCGTAGGTTACACCGTCACCGTACCCTCTCGCATACGCGGGCGCCGTGTCCGTTGCAAACAGACCGACCGCAATTGTCCCCCAAATACCGTTTAGGCAATGCACTGCCACTGCGCCTACGGGGTCGTCAATATGTAATTTGTAATCCAAAAACCAAACGCCGAAACAGACCAAAAGACCTGCCACCACACCGATGACGATTGCACCGAACGCGTCCGTCACGTCGCAGCCCGCCGTAATTGCCACAAGACCTGCAAGAGAAGCGTTGAGACACATGGAAACGTCGGGTTTTCCGTACTTAATCCATGTAAATACCTGA
>CAMWNY010000240.1 GCA_947175775.1 uncultured Lachnospiraceae bacterium
ATACAATGCAAGCATCGAGGCGGCATACGAGGAGACAGCGCCATACAAGATTTGCGCGTATATTTATGATCTTGCCAATGCTTTCAACCATTTTTACCATGAAACAAAAATCATCGGTGAAGAGGACGAGGCAAAGAAGGCGGGGTGGATTGCGCTGCTTATGCTTACCCGTGACGTGCTCGAGACGGCAATTGATTTGCTCGGATTTTCGGCACCGGAAAGAATGTAGGGAATACTGCTGATTTCGGCTTTACAAGCCGCGTAAGAAAATGCATTGGCAAATGATAGACTTTGGTAAAATTTTGTGATAAAATAAACTATGACTAAAATTTAACGAAAGGATGAATTGCCATGTACGGAGAACAAAAAGGATTGGTGTTTACAAACGAGAAATGCATCGGCTGCAACAAGTGTATATCCGTCTGTCCTGTTATTACCGCGAACAGAGCAATCAAAGCGGAAGACGCAAGTCAGCGGATTGAGGTAGACGGGGAAAAATGCATTGCCTGCGGCGCGTGCTTTGACGCATGTGAACACCATGCAAGAGATTTTGTGGATGATACGGATGAATTTTTTGCGGCGCTTGCCGCGGGCGAAAAAGTATCGGTGCTGTGGGCGCCGGCGTTTGCTGCGAATTACCCCAATGAATACCAACAGATTCTCGGAGGCTTAAAGAAGCTGGGCGTAAACCGGATTATCAGCGTCAGTTTCGGCGCGGACATCACGACATGGGGCTACATCAAGTATATAACAGAACATCAATTTACAGGCGGCATTTCCCAGCCATGTCCCGCAATTGTTAATTATATCGAACACTATATACCGGAACTGATACCGAAGCTTGTTCCAATCCAAAGTCCGCTGATGTGTGCGGCAATCTACGCGAAAAAGTATCTCAAGCTGCCGGACAAGCTTGCGTTTATCAGTCCGTGTATCGCAAAGCGTGATGAAATCAGAGATCCAAAAAACAAAGGCTATGTAAGCTACAATGTAACGTTTGACCATTTGGCAAAGTATGCAAAGGAACATAACGTTAAGGCAACGCCTGCAAAAAATGAAATTGAATACGGCTTAGGTTCGATTTATCCGATGCCGGGCGGATTGAAGGAAAATGTGTACTGGTTTTGCGGTGAAGAGGTATTTATCCGTCAAATCGAGGGTGAAAAACATGCGTATCATTTTCTTGAGGATTATAAGAACAGAGTGCTTGGCGGTAAGACGCTGCCGTTTATGGTTGACGCGCTCAACTGTGCGCAGGGCTGTATTTACGGCACCGGCGTAGAGGAGGAAAAGACAAAGAGCGATGACATTCTCTATGAACTGCAGAAAATCAAGGCATCCAGCAAATCTGCGCATAAAGGCAGCGCATGGGCAAAGAATGCGGCGCCGCAACAGCGTCTCAAAAATTTAAACCGCCAGTTTGCTCGGCTTGACATCAGTGACTTTATCCGCGAGTACACGGATAAGTCCAAAGGAAATGAAATCCAAAGACCAAACCCGTCAGAGTTAAACGACATCTTTGCTGATATGGACAAAACAACGAAGGCACTGCAGCATATCAATTGCAGCGCCTGCGGCTACAATACCTGTACCGATATGGCGACAGCAATTTACAACGGCTGCAACAATAAGGAAAGCTGTGTCCATTACATCAAAGGCGTAGTGGAGCAGGAAAACAGGCGTGTACAGGAAATTTCCGATGCGATGGAGCGCAAAAACGAGGAAATTTCAATGAAAAACGAAGAGATTGGACGTATGGTGGCGGAGGCGAATCAGGAGTTTGGTACGCTGAATGTGTCAATCGGTGAAATGCTTGACGGCAATAACAGCAGCGCGGAAGAGAGCACAAGCATCAGTATGGCGATGGCGGAGGTCATTGATTTCTGCAACGATATGAGGTCCTCTTTCGACGAAATCAATACGCTGCTTGACCAGCTTGGCGGAAACAATGAAAATATCACAAAGGTAGCCTCAAAGACAAACCTTCTGTCCTTGAATGCGTCGATTGAGGCGGCACGTGCCGGTGAAGTCGGGAAGGGCTTCGCGGTGGTTGCGCAGGAGATTAAGATGCTCAGTGATGTCAGCAAAGGCGCAGCGGATGACAGCAATAAAAATAAAGAAAGCATCGTTGCAGCGATAAACAGATTGATAGAAAATTCACAAAATCTGATGAAAGTGGTAGACGATGTGAATGAACGGATTAATAATCTTGCGGCAAGCACACAGGAAATTGCGGCATCAACAACGATTATTGGTGAAGTTGCTTCGGAGCTGCATAACAAGTTTGACAGAATCAGCACATTATAAAACAGCAAACGGGACATATTTCATTTGGATGCCCGTGTGCATTAAAAAAGACTATGAAACGGAACTGATGCGTTTCATAGTCTTTTTTTTCTTATTTATCTTTTATTTCGCTATGCAGCTGTTGCAGCGATTTAACGTCTGCGTCGCCATGCTTTTGCGCGTATAAAATGCCCTTTACCGTTGCCCGTGCCGCCGCGACAGTTGTTACGTAAGGTACTCTCGCCTTGATTGCGGCTTTCCTTAGATAGCTGTCGTCATGCACACTGTCTTTTCCGACAGGGGAATTGATAATCAAATCAATGTTTCCGTTTGTAATCAAATCAAGAATATTCGGACGTCCTTCATAGAGCTTGTTCACCTTTTTCGCGTCAATACCAGCCTCTGAAATCGCGTCAAACGTACCGCCTGTCGCAAGAATTTGAAATCCGGCATCTGAAAACAGCTTAGCGATTTCCACAACCTCCGGCTTATCCTTGCGGTTGACGGAAATCAATACCGTTCCGCTTAAAGGAAGAATGGTCTGCGTCGCCTCCTGCGCTTTAAAGAACGCTTCGCCGTAATAGGGAGAAAGACCTAAAACTTCACCCGTAGAGCGCATTTCCGGTCCGAGCACGGGGTCAACCTCAGGGAACATATTAAACGGGAACACCGCCTCTTTTACGCCGTAGTAGGGAATGTCCTTTTCCGTAAGCGTGGGTACCGGAGACGGGCGACCTGTAATCTCCGATGTAATAATATCGGTTGCAAGCGGTACCATGCGGATATTGCACACCTTTGATACAAGCGGCACGGTACGCGATGCGCGCGGGTTTGCCTCGAGTACGTACACCTTGCCGTTCTCAATGGCATACTGCATATTCATCAGTCCCCTGACATGCATTTCCTCCGCGATTTTCTTCGTATATTCCTTAATCGTGGCAACATTTTCTTCCGAGATATGCACGGAGGGAATGATGCACGCCGAGTCGCCGGAATGCACGCCTGCAAGCTCAATATGCTCCATTACGGCAGGAACAAACGCGTGTGCGCCGTCGCTGATGGCATCCGCTTCGCATTCAAGCGCATGATTTAAGAAACGGTCAATCAAAATCGGACGGTCAGGCGTTACGCCGACAGCAGCCTCCATATATCCCTTCATACTCTCATCATCATACACAACCTCCATGCCGCGCCCGCCAAGCACATACGAAGGGCGTACCATAACGGGATAACCGATTTTTGCCGCAATCGCAAGCGCCTCGTCAACGGTCGTTGCCATGCCTGACTCCGGCATCGGGATTTCGAGCTTATCCATCATTGCGCGGAACTGGTCGCGGTCCTCCGCAAGGTCAATGACTGCCGGAGACGTACCGAGAATTTTTACGCCGTTTTTCTCAAGCTCGTTCGCCAGGTTGAGCGGTGTCTGACCGCCAAACTGCGCAATCACGCCAAGCGGCTTTTCTTTATTATAAATACTGAGCACGTCCTCGAGCGTCAGCGGCTCAAAATAGAGCTTATCCGACGTGTCATAATCTGTCGAAACCGTCTCAGGATTGCAGTTTACGATAATAGTTTCAAATCCGAGCTGTTTTAAGGCAAGCGACGCATGAACACAGCAGTAGTCAAACTCAATGCCTTGTCCGATACGGTTTGGACCGCCGCCTAAAATCATAATTTTGGGTTTGTCCGTGTTGACAGGATTTTTGTCTTCGGCATTGTAGGTAGAGTAGTAGTATGCGCTGTCAGGCGTGCCGCTTACATGAACGCCCTCCCAAGCCTCCTCCACGCCAAGAGCAATGCGCCTGTTTCGAATATCAGTTTCGGGAATATCCAAAATCTGACTTAAATATTTATCGGAAAATCCGTTTTTCTTAGCAGAAATAAGTGCGTCATCTGACGGAAGCGACCCTTTGGATTTTGCAAGCGCTTCCTCCTCCTCGACAAGCTCTTTCATCTGCTCTACAAAGTAGTGCTTTACTTTGGTAATCTCAAAGATTTCCTCAACCGTTGCGCCCTTGCGCAGCGCCTCATACATAATGAAGTGACGGTCGCTTGACGGATTGGCAAGCATTCGCAGCAGCTCTTCCTTTGGCTGTTTATTGTAATCTTTGGCGTATCCTAGTCCGTAACGCCCTGTTTCAAGACTGCGAATTGCTTTTTGGAACGCTTCTTTGTAGGTCTTTCCGATACTCATAACTTCGCCGACAGCACGCATCTGCGTGCCAAGCTTATCTTCAACGCCTTTGAATTTTTCAAATGCCCAGCGCGCGAACTTAATTACCACATAGTCGCCGTCCGGAACATATTTGTCCAGCGTGCCGTATTTTCCGCATTCAATATCTTTTAAGGTAAGACCTGCCGCAAGCATTGCGGAAACAAGCGCAATCGGAAAGCCGGTTGCTTTGGATGCAAGTGCGGAAGAACGGGAAGTTCGCGGGTTGATTTCGATTACGACAATTCGGTCGGAAACGGGATCATGCGCAAATTGAACATTTGTTCCGCCAATAACCTGTACGGAATCGACAATGCGGTACGCCTGATCCTGAAGTCGTTTCTGCAAGTCTTCCGATATGGTAAGCATCGGTGCGGAGCAGAACGAGTCACCGGTATGGACGCCGAGCGGGTCAATGTTTTCAATAAAGCAGACCGTAATCATGTTTCCTTTGGCCTCGCTTACAAC
>CAMWNY010000241.1 GCA_947175775.1 uncultured Lachnospiraceae bacterium
TTTTTGTCAGGGAGACAAAACGCATTACCCTGATGCGTGACCGCGGCGGCGAAAAGCCGCTGTATTACGGTTTTGTCAATGGAAGCTTTGTGTTTGCGTCGGATATTGGCAGCATCCGTGCGATTGACGGCTTTCACAACGACATCGACACTGCCGTGCTCCAGATTTATTTTATTCATGGCTACATTCCTGCGCCCTATTCGATCTATAAAGACATTTATAAACTTGATGCAGGCTGTATTTTGGAGCTTGATGCGCCTTACGATACGCCGAAAATCAGCCCTTACTGGTCGGTGCGGGAAGCGGCAAAATATGGGGAAGCACATCCGTTTCAGGGTTCAAGAAAAGAAGCCGCGGATGAGCTGGAACGCCTGTTAAAGGCGTCAATTAAAGAGCAGATGGTGGCGGATGTTCCTGTTGGCGCATTTTTGTCGGCGGGAATTGACAGCAGTACGATTGTTGCGCTGATGCAGGCACAATCGAGCTTAAAGGTGCGGACTTTTACCATCGGCATGGAGGACCCGAAATACAACGAGGCGATTTACGCAAAGGAGATTGCAAAGCATTTGGGAACGGAGCACACGGAGCTGTATATTACGCCCGACGATGCAAAAGCGGTTATTCCAAAACTCGCACATATATTCGGAGAGCCGTTTGCAGACTCTTCACAGATTCCGACCTATCTTGTCAGCAAGATGACGCGGGAGCATGTGACGGTATCCCTTAGCGGGGACGCGGGAGACGAGCTGTTCTGCGGGTATATGACATACGCTTCCATTGACCGGATATGGGGGAAAATGAAGGCGTATCCGTATGCACTGCGCAAAGCGGCAAGCAGCCTTCTGGTTAACTGTCCGCTTATCAAAAACAGACAGATTTTGCAGACAAAGGCATATTTACTTGGCGCAAAAGGACCGGAGCACCTCTATGAGCTGTCGAATGCGCAGGAGGCGGGAAATTTGGCGATTGCGCTTGACAAAAGCGCGCATCCGTACAAGCATAATACCAAGCCTTACGGCGATTTGCGCGACCCCAAAAGCCGCATTATGCTCATGGATATGGAGCTGTACCATCCCGACGATATTTTGGTAAAGGTTGACCGGACCGCAATGGCGGTATCACTGGAAACGCGCGTTCCAATGCTGGATAAGGATGTGGTGGAATTTGCGTGGACGCTGCCGATTGCATATAAAAAACAGGGCGATGTCGGAAAGCTTGTTTTACGGGATGTGCTTTACCGTTATGTACCGAAAGAAATGATGGAACGACCCAAAAAAGGCTTTTCCATTCCGATTACAAAATGGCTGAAGGAGCCGGAGCTCAGGACATGGGCGGAAGCGCTGCTTGACAGAACGCTTATCAGGAAACAAGGCATATTAAATGCCGATGTCGTGTGGCGGATGTGGACGGATTATATTGAGAACGGAAACTGGCGCATTCAGATTTGGTACATTTTAATGTTTCAAAGCTGGCTTACTGCGGAATATGCGCAAGGATACGGTAAAAGATAAAAGACGCGGATAAAGGGGAATACACGATGAAAAATGTAATCAGGGAAAAATGGCACTGGCTGCTGATAAGCTTCTTCCTGTTAGTTGAAACGGTGGTGTTATTGATTTTGGGCGATAATATCTATGCAAGCGCGCATGATAATTTGGAGCTTCATGTGCTTGATTATCACCTGCTAAGGGAAAAAGGGCTGTTTTTTGCGCACGGGGTGGAACTTCCGGTACTAAACGGCGTTTCAAGGGACTATTTTTTCTCTGAATTTAATATATACAGTGTTTTGTTTCTACTGTTTCCAACCTGTTATGCGTATATTATCGGAATTATTTTAAAGACGGTTGTCGGCGTATTTTCCACGCAGCTTTTGGCACGTGATGTTTTAAAAGACAGTTATCGCAAGTACGAGTCTTTGGCGGCGTTGGTAGGATTTGCTTACGGATTGCTGCCACTGTATCCGATGTTTGCCATTTATTTTACCTCCATTCCGTATCTGATTTGGATATTGAGAAGGGTGTGTAAACGGGAAAAAGGTGGGTTTACGCTGCTGTTTACGTATCCGTTTTTCTCATACTTTACATTTTTCGGGATGTTTATACTGGGGTATATGGTGCTCTATGCCATTTATTTGGCGTTGACAAAATCAAAAAATATGATAAAAATGTTATTGAGCGTTGTTGTTCTTGCGGTAGGTTACATGGTATTTGAGTACAGGCTTTTTGGCATAATGCTGTTTTCCGGCACAAAGACGATTCGGGATACGATGGTCTTTGCGTCCTACAATGCGGCTGAATTTTTTACGGCAGTCGTTGAAGTGTTCTGTAAAGGCATTTTTCATGCGGAATCGGTACACGCCTATTTTGTGATGCCGGTGGTTTTGTTCTATTTGGCGGCAAAGCTTGTAAACAGCATGTACCGAAAAAATATAAAAGGATTTCTGAAAAATCCCGTTTTACTTATGATACTTGCGATTGTATTTAATTGCCTTGTATACGGATTGTTTTATCTTGAGCCGGTAAGGAATTTTGTCGCGTTTCTTGTACCGCCTGTAAGAGGGCTTCAGTTTAACCGCACAATCTTCTTTAATCCGTTTTTGTGGTATGCGGCATTTTTTGCGGTGCTCAAACAGATGTACGATGCAAAGCTGTTTCGGCTTTCCAATACGCTGGCAGTTGCCGCGGCTGCCGTGGTGCTTTTGTCAAATACAAAATACAACGACTTGTTTCAGACTGCGTTCAACCATACATATGAGATTGTAAAACAAAAGGAAACAAATAATTTGTCGTACCGTGAATATTTTTCCACGGAATTGTTTGACAAAATTAAAGAAGAAATCGGTTATGAAGGAGAGAAAGCCGTGGCATACGGATTGGATCCCGGGGTGCTTGCCTATAATGGAATTTCTACATTGGACGGTGTGTTAAGCTACTATCCGTTAAGCTATAAGGAGGCGTTTCGGCAGGTGATTGCGCCTGCGCTTGACAGAGAAGGCAATGAAGCGGCGCGCGTCTATTATGATGACTGGGGGGCAAGGGCATATTTGGTGTCAGGCTCCGGCGAAAGCGTTTCGCAGCCTTTGCGCAGCTATGAGGTTTCCGACCGAAATCTGTATATTGACGTACAGGCGCTTCGTGCGTTGGACGGTGTCTATGTTTTTTCGCGGATTGAGCTGGAGAATGAAGATACGCTGGGAATTGCCCTTGTTGGAACATATGTTCAAGAAGGGCTTCCATATACAATCTATTTATATCAAGCATAAGGAGAAAGATACAAATGAGCGAATACAAAAGCAGGGAAGATATATCACAGATTAAAAATTATATCAAAATTGCACGGCCTGACCATTGGATAAAGAATGTATTTATCCTGCCCGGACTTGCGCTTGCGCTGATTTTGATAGAGATGCCGCAGGACTGGGGCAGTTTTATGATAAAGCTTGCAGCGGGATTTTTGGCAACCTGTTTTATCGCATCGGCAAATTATGTAATCAACGAGTGGCTTGATGCGGAGTTTGACCAGTATCATCCGACCAAGAAATACCGGCCGGTGGTAAGCCAAAATATGAAGTTTTCACTGGTGATGGCAGAGTATGCCATTTGTATTATTATCGGCATTGCGCTGTCTTTGGCGGTGAACCGGCCGTTTCTGCTGACGGAGCTTTGGCTGTTGGTCATGGGCGTTTTATATAATGTAAAACCGGTGCGGACAAAGGATGTGGTATATCTCGACGTGCTTTCCGAGTCCATAAACAATATGATCCGTCTGCTGCTGGGGTGGTTTATAGTATGTGAGAACGTGTATCCGCCTTCGAGCATTATGCTTGGATATTGGCTGGCAGGGGCATTTCTGATGGCGGTAAAGCGGTACGCGGAATACCGGATGATTGGAAATCCTGAAATTGCAGGTTCTTATCGAAAGTCCTTTGCCAAATACAGAGAGGAAACGCTGTTGTGTTCGGCATTGTTTTATGCGCTCTGTGCAACGTTTTTAATCGGTATCTTCTTATTAAAATACCGAATTGAATATTTAATTGCGATGCCTGTGCTGTTTTTCCTCTTCTGTTACTATCTCTACATAGCCCATAAGCCCGATTCGGCGGCGCAGAAGCCGGAAAAGCTTTTCCGCGAGAAAAAACTGATGCTGCTTGTTGCAGCGCTTGTGGTACTCTTTGCAGTGCTTACGGTGGTTGACATACCCATTATGAAAATGTGGGAGACGGCATTTTTCATTCCGACAGGTCACTAAAGAGAGGCAATTGGCATGAACCGGATAAAACTTAGGAAACCAAATATATTAGAGTATAAAGTGTTCATTTTTGATTTGGACGGAACGCTGTACTATCAGAAGCCGTTTCGGATAAAAATGCTTATGACCTTGATAAAATATGTGCTGCGGCATCCGGCAGCGATAAAGGATTTGTTTGTGATTAAACGATACAGACAGATACGGGAGCATTGGGAACAGTACGAGAGCGGTGAGGCGTCTGACCAAACGCTTGATGAAAAACAGTATGCAGCCGTAGCCGCGAAGTCAGGTACAACGTCCGAACGGGTAAAAAATGCGGTTCGCTTTTTTATGCATGAGATGCCGCTGAACCTGCTTTTGCCTTATCGGGACGAGATTCTAAAAAGCCTGATTGACATCGTAAAAGAAAAAAAGAAAACGGTTGTTATTTATTCTGACTACCCTGTGGAAGCGAAGCTGGCGTGTTTGGGAATTACGGCGGACGCCTGTTATACGTCGGGTGATGCGTGCATCGGCTGCATGAAACCTGATCCCAAGGGACTGAAAGTCATTTTGGATACGCTTGGGTGTGACAGCGCCGATGCGGTTATGATTGGCGACCGGTACGAAAAAGACGGGCTTGCCGCGCAGCGCAATAATGTTGATTATGTAATTGTGGACGGCTCAAAAAAGGAGCGCGAGAAGTTGAGGGACATGTGGGCTTAGTATCATATG
>CAMWNY010000242.1 GCA_947175775.1 uncultured Lachnospiraceae bacterium
AAACAGAACAGTGCGTGGCGTTACGGAGGGAATGGACGCGGAGGAAAACAAAATTGCATGGAAATTATTGCAGCTTTCGGTACTGCAAAGGTGACATCCCTGTCAGTTTTCGGAAATGTTCGCTCAGGTTGCTGACATGGCGGTAACCGGTATCGAGGGCAATTTCCGTGATGGTCTTGTCGGTGGACAATAGCAGATGCTGCACATGCTTTAACTTGATAATGGCAAAATAGTCTGAGTAGGATTTTCCAAGCTGTGCATGAAACAATTTGGAAAAATAAGCGGGTGAATAACCTGCAACGGCAGCAGTTTCCTCAAGAGAGGGGTTTTTGCTGTAGTTTTGTTCCATATAGAAAATTGCCTCAAGTATGGGAGGCGTCAGCGTTGTGTTATGCGGAATAGAATCGTCGTCGTCGAGACGCAGCCAAAGCACCGTCAATAAAAATTCATAGAGCATATATTGAAGAAGGGCGGTTTTCTGTGGAAAATCGCTCTTATATGTTTCAAGCATTTTCCTAAGGTGCGCAAGTATTTTTTCGCTGTCTTCGGGAAGAAACTTTGAAACTCTGTGCGAATAAATATTATCAAAAACAGACTGCCCTACGGAGGCAGTAAACGGTTCTATAAATTTAGGGGAAAACTTGACAAGAATACCCTCGTATGGTATACCTGCTTCGGGTGAGAGCGGCATTGTCCTGTGATAGAGATAAGGCGGCATCATTCCAAGCTCTCCCTTGCGGTGATAATAGGTGTGCTTTGGCGTGATGGTAAAGCGGTCGCCCGAGATGACATATCCCATACCATAGTGGTCCGTGGATGCCTCCAATGCAGGCATTGCGTAGTCAAAAGGCAGGATTCGGTGTGCGATATAAAAGTCCTGTTGGGGTAAAAGCGGCAGCGGCATTGTTTGTTCTCCTTTAATATAACGTATGCAACGATTGATATATTAAATAAAATGACATATAATCGTAAAAAAGTCAATGAAATATGCAATAAATTGAAAGAAATTTATATTATAATGTGATATGTTTATATTTATACAGGGATAAGAAAGGAAATACGAAGATGAAAAAACGAAAACGGTATTTTTTAAGTTATATGATGCAATACAGTTACCTTCTGATTGGCGGAGTGGTCTGTGTTTGTCTGCTTAATCTTGCCATTGTGCGGGGGAACAGCGTGATTGGCAGCGTCATTGATGAAATGCTCAGCGGAAATGAGGTTCGGCTTGATGTGTTTTTGCCGGAGTTTATCGCGATTACGGCTGCGGGATTTGCGCTTGCATTTTTAGGGCAGCTGCTTGCGGGGTTATACAGTGTGAAGGTGTCGGGCACGTACAGAAAACGTGTCGTGCAGAAGCTTTATCATATTGAATACGCATACCTCAAAAATGAAAATACGGCAACGATTATCAATAAAATTAATTCCGATATGGCAGAGGCGGAGAGCTTTCTGCAATATCCCTTGCCGATGCTGATTAGTGACATTACGGCAGTTATCATCTACGCCGTGTACATCGGAAGTATGAACCTAAGTCTGCTGATTGTCATGCTGGTCAGTTATCCCGCGGTCTTTTGGATTGCGGGTACGCTGGTAAAAAAGATCAGCGTTTTGAGCGGTACATACCGTGCAAAGTCCGACGCGATTACAGGCATTGCACAGGACGCGCTTAGCGGTATTTTGGTGCTGCGCAGTTTTGGGCTTGAGGATTATTTTCAGGGGCAGATGCAGAAAGCGACAAAGGCGTTGGTGGACAATGAGGAAAAGCGGACACGTCTTTCTAACACGGCAATCGTTGTGAGAAACATGATACAATGGCTGCCGAATATTATCTGCGCGGTGTACTGCGTCGTGCTTGTGGGGCGGGGCGTGTTCAGTCTTGGAAGCCTGCTTGCGTTTATCGTTGTGCTTGGGAAAATGGTGCAGTCGTTTGTTGGCATTCCATGGTGCTTTGTTGATGCTGCCGGAAATATCGTGTGTATCAAGCGGATTGAGGAAATCTTAAACACGCCTGATGAAATCAGCGGTGATGAAACGGAGGGAAAAACTGACACAGATGTCATAATTTCATTGAAAGACCTTTGTTTTGCCTATACGCAGGACAGTACGGTATTAGATGGTGTGAACCTTACGGTCAGAGCAGGGGAAAACATAGCGTTTGTCGGGGAGTCGGGCGGCGGAAAGAGTACAATATTTAATCTTTTATGTGGGTTTTATGCGCCAAAGAGCGGCAGTTACAAGCTTTACGGAATGGAGATTTCCGAGTGGAACGCGCAGGCGGCAAGGGAGCGTTTGGCATTGGTGTCACAAAATGTCTTTCTCTTTCCGGCGACGGTTGCCGAAAATGTCGGTTACGGCAATCCTGACGCGACGCAGGAGGAAATTGTCGAAGCGTGTAAAAAGGCACAGATTCATGATTTTATCATGACGCTTCCGCAGGGCTATCAGACGATTACAGGAGAACGCGGCGCGCTGCTCTCAGGCGGTCAGAAACAGCGGATTTCGATTGCGCGGGCAATCTTAAAAAATGCTCCGGTGTTATTGCTCGACGAGCCGACCTCGGCGGTTGACGTGGAAACGGAGGACCTGATACAAAAGGCGCTTGAAAACGTGATGGAGGGGCGCACCTGTATCACCATAGCGCACAGGCTTTCAACGATACAGAATGCAGACTGCATTTATGTTTTAAGCGGCGGGAAAATTGTGGAAAAAGGAACGCACACAGAACTGCTTGATGCGGGCGGCGTTTATGCGAAGATGTATCGTATGAAGCACAGTTCTGAGCCTGCCAATTAACGAAATTCGATTAAGATGCAGGCTCAGAACTGCTAAAACACATCCAAAAAACGAAGGGAGCATGAATAAAAAATGAAAAAGAAAATCAGTACATGGCACCTGCTTGTGAGAACAATCCGGGTTATGGGAAAAAGAAGTGCGTTATATCTGATTTCAATTGTGATGCTGAGTGCGTCGCTTGCAATGTTCGGCGTGTTTTCGGCGCTGCTGATGAAGTGCGGCGTCGACATTGCGCCGACAGGGGATATGCGGCGTCTGATTGGAACAATTCTTGCAATCGTGGCAGGCGGCGGGATTTCACTGCTGACGTACCGGTTTTTCTGTGTCCGCTACAACGTTGAGGCGAAGCGTGTGTACGGCGTGATTTATGAAAAGGTGCTGGATTTGGAAATGAAACTGCCTTATGCGTATTATGAAAAACACCACAGCGGGGAAATTATGTCAAAGGTTTCCTTTGATTTGGGACGGATGGGTGATATTTACGGCTCGCGCCTGCGCCGCACGATGACGCCGTTTTTACAGGTCGTTGTATTTCTTGTGCCAATGCTTGTGTTAAGCTGGCAGCTTACACTTTGTCTTGTGGCGGTAAACGGTATCATGCTTGCGATCGACATGCTGATGGCGGAGCCGATGCGCCGTGTAAGCCGCAGCCTTTCGGGCATTAACAGTCAAATGACGCAGCGGCTGTCGGACTTATTGCAGGGGATGGAGCAGGCGCGTATGTATCGGACGGGCGAGCAGACCGTGCAGTCGTATATCAAGGAAAATGACACATATGTCAGAAAATCAAGACGCGGTATCGTTTTCAATGCAATATTGTCGAGCAGCAGCAACGGGTTTGATTTGCTGTGCATGTTAGTCTTCCTGCTCCTTGGTGTGTTTTTTGTACAGAAGGGATATACAACGCTTGGCGCGCTTGCAGCGATTTATACATTATATGGCAGATTTTCGGGTCAGTTTTTGGAGCTTGGAAAATATTTTCCTGAGCTGATTGCCTATCTTGCATATGCGCAGAACATTTTTGACTTTTTGGAGGAGGAGCGTGAGCCGGAGCGCATGGGCGGATTGAAGGCAGCAGATGATGGCAGTTTGGAGATGGCGGTCAGTATGCATGGGATTGACTTTACGTATGATACGCAGGATGAATTATTGCTCAATCAGTTCTGTATGGAAATCAGACAGGGGGAATGTGTGGCAATTACAGGTGCGTCGGGCTGTGGTAAGACGACCGTTTCCAAACTGCTTTTGGGACTGTATTCCATTCAAGATGGCGCAATCTGCATTGATGGAAAAAATGGTTCGGACATGACAAAAAAAGAGTGGCGGCAAAAGATTGCCTATGTGCCGCAGGAGCCGTATTTATTTTATGGCAGTATTATGGAAAATATCCGTATGGGCAGGCTGGACGCAACGGACGAGGAGGTTATGGAGGCTGCAAGGCTTGCAAACGCGCACGATTTTATCATTAATTTGGAGGACGGATACGATACGGAGGTAGGGGAGCGGGGCAGCCGTCTTTCCGGCGGTCAGAGACAGCGCATTGCGATTGCGCGTGCAATTTTGAAACGTGCGCCGATTATGCTGCTCGATGAGGCGACCTCTGCGTTGGACAATGAATCAGAACAGCTTGTAAACGACGCGATGAAAAAACTGCAGCGGCAGATGACGATTATTATGATTGCACACAGACCTTCGACGATTGCGTTAGCGGACAGGGTTGTGAAGATGGGATAAGGCACCTCAAAAAGGAAAGCGCTGCATATAAGATGCATTTTGTTTTGTTCTTTGATGCAGCTTTGATGCACGATTTCGATAAAATATAGAAAATGCAAACAGGAGGAACGGGATAACGATTATGAAAAACGTTTCGATAAAAGAAACCCCTGTAAAAAGAAATCGTGCAAAAAAAGGAATCGCGATTGTGATAATTTTCACAATGCTGCTTGCAGGCTGTACGTTTCAATCGCCGGCACCGCAGGAAAATACTTCAATTACAGAACATGCAAACACATATAAAGAAACCATTATTGAAGAAACATCAAAGAAAGAAATAACCCAAAAAGAAACAACGAAAGAAGTACAAGCCTTAAAAACACGAACCACGTTGATACGGGACACCAATTCTCCGAAACAGGACGGTAACATCTTGCACTACGGTTCTCG
>CAMWNY010000243.1 GCA_947175775.1 uncultured Lachnospiraceae bacterium
GGGATGGAGATTGATCAGGGCATGCTGAAACAGACGGCAGCGGAGGAAGATTATCAGGAGCTTTTTAAACGGTTCTGTAAGACCATTGCAATTGAGTCAAGAACGAATAAAAGACTCCAAACAGGCTTCCTCCCGCTGCGTTTTCGCCCGAATATGACAGAATTCCAGCCTTAGATATTTTCTAAAATCCGAATATCCACGGCGGTGTAGTAATATTCGTCTGCGGGTTTTTCGCCTGTGGTAAGGTATGTGAAAAGAATATCAAGCGGTTTTTTCCCCTGCGTGTGGGGCTGTTGGCAGATAACGGCAGATAATACGTTATCGCGCAGAAACTGCTCTGTCGTTTCCGCCTTATCATAAGCGATAATTTTAAGCTTGCTGCCAAGTCCCCTGGAACAGACTGCGCGGCAGCCGCCATAGACGCCCCCTGCTGCAAAAAACAGGGCGTTAATTTCCGGGTGTGCATTTAACAAAGCTAATGTCTTTTCATAGCTTTCGATTTCATCATCGTGCGTTTCCACGACAGAAACAATATGGATACGGTCGGAGACGGGGGCAAGCGTGCTTGAGAAGCCTGCGATTCGCTCCGTATGGCATAATATGTCGGAGGAGCCGGTTAAGATACCGACAAAGACTTCGCTGCTTGTCATAAGCCGTAGCAGCCCCGCAGCGGTAGCGCCGCTTTTCGTATAGTGACTTCCCACATAGGCAATCCGTTTTGAATTCTCAATATCCGTGTTCAAGGTGACCACGGGAATGCCCTGTTCAGACAGTTCGTTAATGCGAACACGGATACGATTATCATTGCAGGGTGCAAGCGCAATACCGTTTACTTCTGCATCGACAAGTTCATTGATTGCTTTTAACTGTGCTTCTGTATTAATAGGAATTTGCTTTACAAGGACGGAACAGCTGTATCCGGCTAACTCTTCTGCTTTGCTGTTAATACCATTTAGGACATCGGAAAAAAACGGATTTTCAGCAGAAAATATGATAACTCCAAGTTTCAGTTTCTTTTTTGACGCGGCAAGAGCAAGACCTGCTTTATTTGGTCTGTAATCAAGAGCCTTTGCAATTTCTTTTATCTTTTCCGCGGTATTGGGGTTAACAGAACCGCGGTTGTTGAGCACACGGTCAACTGTTCCGCGTGACACGCCGGCAAGTGCCGCAATTTCTTTGATGGTAGCCATGTAAGATCCCCGTGCTTTCTTATTGTTTGTAGAAAATTTAATGGTTACTACTTTTATTATATGTGCACGTATCACATTTTGCAAGAAAAATGTGAGAAGGCACGCTCAGATGAGCTGCTGTTGCATCAAAATACAGCCATATAGGGAACTAGACATTTTTGACAGAAAAAACATAATAAAATATGGTATTTTGACGAAAAATAAATATTAACAAAATGTTACTTGATTTTTGAACAGACACAAATTATTATAGAATTAATCATCAAATTGTGCACGGGCACGATTGATGGGAGAATCATAAAATATGTGATAGGATAGCTTGTTTTTAAGGAGGATTTTAAAATGAATAATTTACCGCAGGTAAAAGTTGGTATTGTGGCTGTAAGCCGTGACTGCTTTCCCGAAAGCCTGTCTGTAGACAGAAGAAAAGCGTTGGTAAAGGCATACACGGAGAAGTTCGGAGCGGATGCGATTTATGAATGTCCTGTGTGTATCGTGGAGAGTGAGATACATATGGTACAGGCACTTGAGGATATTAAGAAAGCAGGATGCAATGCACTCTGTGTATATCTTGGAAATTTCGGTCCTGAGATTTCTGAGACGCTTCTTGCAAAGCATTTTGACGGTCCTGCGATGTTTATTGCGGCGGCAGAGGAAACACAGAACAATCTTACCGGTGGGCGTGGAGACGCTTATTGCGGAATGTTAAATGCAAGCTATAATCTTAAATTACGTAATATAAAAGCATATATTCCTGAGTATCCTGTAGGTACGGCGGAAGAATGCGCTGATATGATTTATGAATTTTTACCGATTGCAAGAGCGATTATTGGTCTTTCTGATTTGAAGATTATTTCATTTGGTCCCAGACCATTAAACTTCCTTGCTTGCAATGCACCGATTAAGCAGCTTTACAATCTTGGTGTTGAGATTGAAGAGAATTCGGAACTTGACCTGTTTGAAGCGTTCAAAAAACACGAGGGGGATGAGAGAATTCCTGCTAAGGTTAAGGAGATGGAGGAGGAGCTTGGTCAGGGAAATCTGAAGCCGGAAGTTCTTCCGAAGCTTGCCCAATATGAGTTGACACTTCTTGACTGGGTTGAGGCACATAAGGGATACCGGAAATATGTGGCAATTGCAGGGAAATGCTGGCCTGCATTCCAAACACAATTTGGGTTTGTTCCCTGTTATGTAAACAGCCGTTTGACAGGTATGGGTATTCCTGTTTCCTGTGAGGTTGATATTTATGGCTGTCTTAGTGAGTTTATTGGTACATGTGTAAGCCAGGATGCAGTTACGCTTCTTGATATCAACAACACAGTGCCTGCCGATATGTACAAAGAGTCAATTAAGGATCAGTTTAATTATACACATAATGATACCTTTATGGGCTTCCATTGCGGAAATACAAATACCAAAAAGCTTAGCTTCTGCAATATGAAGTATCAGATGATTATGGCAAGAACACTTCCGGAAGAGGTTACGCAGGGAACACTTGAGGGTGATATTATTCCGGGCGACATTACGTTCTATCGTTTACAGTCAACAGCAGATTGTCAGTTGCGTGCTTATATTGCGCAGGGCGAGGTTCTTCCGGTAGCTACCAAGTCATTCGGAAGTATCGGTGTCTTTGCAATTCCTGAAATGCAGCGTTTTTATAGGCATGTATTGATTGAGAAGAACTATCCGCATCATGGGGCAGTTGCTTTTGGACATTTTGGAAAGGCTTTGTATGAAGTATTTAAGTATATCGGCGTGCCCGTAGAGGATTTAAATTACAATCAGCCGAAGTCTCTTCCATACCCGACAGAAAATCCATTTGCTTAATAAACGCATAGCACTATTTTCCTATAAAATATAAAATGAGGAGGCAAAGCATACTGTTTTGCCTCCTCATTTTATGCATATGGGCATCCGACTGAAAATTGTCAGCTCACAAATTTTTCCTGAAATTCATTAAAGGGACAAGGTTTGCCGAAATAATATCCTTGATAATAATCGGGTAAAAGTTCCTTCATGCGGGAAAGTTCATTTGTGTTTTCCACCCCTTCGACACAAATTCTTAAATCCATGCTATGAACCATGTTGCTCATCAATGATAACAGTTTAAATTCATAATCATTGCTAACGGCTTTTATGGTAAAAGTACGATCGATTTTGATAATATCTGGTTTTAATTCATTAAGGTAATGGAAGTTCGAATATCCTGTACCGAAATCATCAAGCGCAAGACAGATACCATTTTCTTTCAGGCGTGACCAAAGCTTTATGACACGACTGTCAAGGTCTACAAGCCCGCTTTCCGTAAGTTCAATAATAATGGTAGATGGCGGAATATGATAATATTTTACGGCATTTAGGATTTCCATTATAATATTGCTTTTGATTACCTGTACATAAGAGATATTGATGCTGATTTTAAAGTCAGGAATTGTTTTTTGGATTTCGTGACAAAACTTCATTGCTTCATTTAACATCCATTTACCGACAGGAATAATCAGACCAGTTTCCTCAAGCAGTGGAATAAATTCACTAGGAGAGACTGTGCCAAGTTTATCTGTATGGAAACGCATCAAGGATTCCGCGCCATAAACGGTATTTGTATCCGTGTTGACGAGAGGCTGCAGATATGCTTCAAATCCTTTAAAGTTATGTGTGACTGCACGTCTTAACAGTTGTGAAAGCGTGCGTTTCCTCAAAAACTTTTCATAATCTTCCCGGCAAAATATGTAGCAGCAGTTTTTGCCATGCCGTTTTGCTTCGTTTAATGAAAACTCAGAGAATTTCATTGCATCAGAGAAGGAACAGCCATTGACTTGACCATTTTTTAGGATTCCGCCAGAGATTGTATAGATGGCTTCATAATTATTTTCTTTAATAAAAGTATCAATCGTTTGCCGTATATGTTTATATTGCTCAATGGCATCTGCCGTGCTGCGTTCCGAAAAATTAATAATTAAATATTCGTCTGCTACTGCACGGAACAGTTTTTGGTCGGGTAGGAGACATGCCGTAATGCATTCGGCAGTACGTTTTAAAATCAAATCGCCATAATCAATACCAAGCTTTTCATTAATTTCCTTAAAATCATCAATGCCAAGGCGAAGCAGGTAACCGTTTGGGAGTTTTTCGTGACCTGTAGAAAAGTAAGCTTGCAGACTTGTTACGCCTAATAGGCCGCTGATATTGTCAGCTTTTTGACGTGCACCAATTTCATTAATACAGCCAAGCATATATAGGGGAGTGTTTTCGTGTCGGACTACGAACCCACGGCAGTTAATCCAAATGGGGTCATTATTTACGGAAACCCAACGGTAAAGCAGGTCGTGAAATACTTTTCTTCCGGCGACAAGATCTTCAAGGTCCTGCTGCAGCATAGGAATATCGGCAGGGTATACAAATTTTGCATGGTTTTCGATTACGTTATGAAATTGATTGGAAGGCAGACAGAAACGCTCTACTGCCAGTTTTGATATATAATAAAAATCATTGACCAAATCATAGACATAAACAAAATCATCCATGCATGGAGTGAGTGTGTCAATTGCTTTGCAAATTTGGGCAACAGTAAGACCTGTAAATTTGGATGTCAAAAAAAATCCCTCCTGAATAGTAATAATGTGAAAAATTTCACATTAATTATTGACAATTAATAGCTATATTTACCATTTTATCAAAGAAAAATAAAAAAACAAGTCAATTTTAATACAATTTATATAAATATATTGTAAGCAGGGAGTTATTTGTCTGTCTCTGATACAC
>CAMWNY010000244.1 GCA_947175775.1 uncultured Lachnospiraceae bacterium
CATTAATACCGTCGTTTTCCTGCTCATTTCTCTATTCTCCTTTTTCTTTTAAAATATCCGACTCATAGGACCAATGCCCGCATAAAGTATACACTTTTTTTGAGCTTTAAGCAACTAAATTTCATCGAAATCGTCGTTTTTTCCGCACTTATTTTTTCCTGCACCGCGTTCCCGCATCATCTCCAAAAATTCCGAAAATGCCTTCTCATGCATCTTGGAAACCGCCCTTGGATTTCTGCCAAGAAGAGAACGGATGCTTTTATACGTCCGCTTTGTTCTCGCCCGTTCCATGCGTTCCATGATACCGCTTTTCACATTTTCACTCTTTTCTTTACCGGCGCCGAGTGCAGTATTAATCTTTTTCAAACCTGCCTCCGATTTTTCCTTCAGTTCGCTTCCATAAAATGCGTATGCCACCTCAATCCCTTTTTGGATATGGCGAAACTCCTCATTTTCACGTTCCAAGCCAACCAAAAGCTCTTTTAGGTTCACCGCCTCGCGCACACTCTGTGCCACATCAACGGAAAGGTAAACCGTCAAAAAAAACGTAAGCGCCTCCAACAGATTTCGATTCAGGGAAAGCACAAACCGCTCCGCAGGATTATGTCCGTATAACGTAAGAATCACCGAAAAAACACCCCACGCCAAGGAAGAAAGCGCGCAGATGTGTCCGTTTAAATTAAGCGGTTTGCTGCTGTAATCCCAATACCGCACATGAAACAGACGCTCCATCGCGACACCTGTAAAATATTCCAAAAGCGTCGCGTTTGCCATTCCCACAAAAAACACCAGTACGGCATTTGTACGAAACGGCAGCGTAAATAAGAGCACAACAATTGCACCCGAACCGTATATCGGCAAAAAAGGACCGTGTAAAAAGCCCCTGTTTACCCATTTTGCCTGACATACGGACACATAGCAGGTCTCCCACACCCAACCTAAAAAACAGTAAAAGTAAAAGAAAAACAGCCATGTTGTAAAGGTATAATTCATTCCCGCAAATCCTCCACGCACACCAATAGCGTCCCGTCGCTCACTTCGACAAAACTTTCACAATCCATAAATTCATTGCTTATGCCAATGGGAAAATCTGTCGTTACAACTGCATTGTCCAAAGAATATTTCAATCCTCTTTCCGTTACACCGCGCGCATCTGTTCCAATTGCAAAAACAGAAAGTCTCCTGTTTTCCCTGTACATTTCTTTTGAAAAACAAATACGGGAGTTTCGCACAAGCTCCATCCGCTGTCCATTTCCATACAAAACACCATACGCACCTCTGTTTAACAGAAAAAGCAGGCATTGAATATTTGCCAGTGTGTGGTCACTCCGTCCACCCAATGCGCCATATAGCTCAAAATAGTCACAGCCCGCTTTTAATCCTTCCCGAATCGCCGCAAGCATATCGGTATCATCCTTCTCTATTGGAAGCTTTTTTATCCTGACTGTGCTGTTTTCTCCAAAACGCGCAAGAAGCGCTTCTTCCGTAATCGAATCCATATCTCCAATAATCAGATCCGGTACGATACGAAGCGCCTGTATCCACTTCAGTCCGCCGTCTGCGGCAATGCAGAAACTGCCCTCGCGCTGCACCGCAATCTCACTGCGTGCTTTCCCGATGACGGCATCCGCATCAAAATCCCCCGCCGCAAATATCATACATCGTTTCACTTTGCTACCATGTCCTTTTATAAAACACCGCTAAAAATTTTTAAACACATCTGTTTCTTTCTGCAGTGCACCGGCAATCTCCTGGTTTTCGTCCATTCTGCTGCTGATGTTCTCCATATCCGTCACAAGCACCTGCGTGCTCTCCGCCGCACCGGTAACGCCGTTTGCGCCCTCCTCAATTGCGTCCGTAATCGTGCCGATTGAACCTGCAATCTCGTCGACCGCACGCCTTAGGTCATCCGTCTTCGCACTGAACTCGTTCATCACGGACTCAATGTAGGTCGCATTGTCACGATACTGTACGCCGCTTCCCACAAAATTCTCAAATTCCGGAAGAATGGAATCGTTAACATACTCCACAAGATTATTTGCATTTCCGGCTAAATTATGTACCGCGTTTGTAACCACGCCGTTGATTTGCTGAATACGGTTTGCCGTCTCGCGGCTGGAATCCGCAAGCTGCCGGATTTCATCCGCAACAACCGCAAAGCCTTTTCCTGCCTCGCCCGCACGCGCCGCCTCAATCGACGCATTGAGCGCAAGGAGATTGGTTTGGCTTGAAATACTTAAAATATCGTTCGTAAGACCGTTTACCTGCTCGACGCTCTTGCTCTCCTCGATTGCCTTGTTCAAAACGGTGAGAATTTCCTGAACCTTGACACCGGTCTCCTGCATGTTTGTCCGCGCGTTCGCCTCCATCTCGTCCGCATTCACCTTCATCTGCTTTGAATACTCGTTGATACTGTTGGACTTATCGGCAATTGTCTCTACCTCTCTGCGCACCGAATCGGCATTCTGATTAATGACATTGGCAGAATTTCCGATTTCCTGCATGGTTGCCGAAAGCTCCTGTGTCACCGCCGATAAGTCGGCAGCGCTGTCGTTTGAAGTTTTCACACTTTCCTGAACCTTGTTGACAACCTCCTCAAGCCTTCGGGAATTCTCGATAATCAGCTTCATAATATGCTGCAGTTTTTCCATAAACGTATTGATACCATTGCCCAAATCGGCAATTTCGTCATTTGATAAAATGCTGATGCGCTTTGTCAAATCGCCCTCATTCCGGTCAATATCCGCAATAATATCATGAATCTCACGGTTTGCAATCTTAAGCTTCCTAATGACAAACACAAACATACTGTATAATGCACCGCAGATTACAAGCGCACAGACACAAATGCCCGCTATATTTTTCACAAGCGCTTTCTGGTACTCTGCCTTCAAGGCACGTCCTGCCTCGTCCGCACTCTCACGCGCAATGTTTTCCATCTTTGTAACCTGTGCCTGTATATCGTTGCTGTAATCCTTAATCAGTCCGTTTGCAAGTGCAAACGCCTGCTCCTTCTCATCGTTCCCGCTGTATGCGAGAAGATTTTCAATCTCATATTTTAATCCGGTGTAGCTTGCCACAAGCTGTTTGTATGCCGCCTCGTCCATCTGCGTCAGCCCGTCCTGATACGCCTCAAGATAACCGTCAAGCACCTCCTGCTCACTGCGCACCTCTTCAACAAGACCAATCAGTGTATCAAGGTCTGTTGCAATAATGTGGGAAAGCGCAAGCTTATGAATCTCCTGCGTCTGCTTTTGAATATCGCTAAGCTGCGATAAATTTACCATATGCTCCTCTGAAATTGCAACGGCAGTATGATTGACATTTCTCAAGTTCCTGATTGCTTCAATATTAGAAACAACTGCTACAATTCCAAGGATACATACGGGAATAAAAATAATAAGCTGAATACTGATTCGTTTTTTCTTTTCCATTTGTCTCCCCCTCTATTGTACTGCCGACGCTGCTATACCGTTTGCAAGACTGTCCATCAAATCCTGAAGCGGCACATTGTCGGGATTGCCCGCTGCAATAATATCTGCAAAATTTGTACAAGAATCCCAATAACTGTTTCCTACGCGCTGCAAAACACCATATTGTGACTGATCAATTACTGCCGCAATTGCCGGTACAGAAGCTACTGCATCAGAAGCCGCCGCATTCTTGTTAGAAGGACCCTGACTTCTCTCCTCAAACCGCAGCGTCTGATTTTCCTCATTCGTAATCCAATCCGCAAGCTTATGCGCCCATCCAAGATGCTCGGAATAAGCATTTACACCCATCATCTTATATCCCGTGAACGATGCCATCTGAATCTGCTGACCGTTTACCGTATAGGTCGGAAGCTTGCACGCGCCATAGTCCTTTCCCCACGCGTCCTGTATCGCAATGGCATTCCACACACCGCTGACACCCGCAATCACATCACCGGATACCACACTGTCCATAAAAGTACTGTCGGGCTGCGCAATAAATGCCGGACTCTGTGTTACATTCAGCAGCGCCTGCGCCACATCAACACCTTTGATTGCCCCTTCCGTACTGTTCCAACTGCAATGGTTTGTGACACCGTCATCGTTGATTCCAAAATCAAGTCCCGTATTTCCAAAGAATGAATACAAATACCAGCCAGAATTAAATTCCATTGATAATTTTTTGTCATTCTCAGCCGCAACTTCAAGGATCCGGTCAAGCGTCTGCACATCCTCCTGCGTAAAATAATTTTTATCATAATAAAGGAAATAGCCGTTATCCGCCGTATACGGGTATGCATAAACCACATCGCCATATGACGCGGCATACACCGCCTCCTCAAGATTTGCATTTTTTATCTTGTCCTGTTCGGCAACCGGTGAAAGTGCGCCTCCTGCTATCATGCTGTAGAGCTGGTCATCGGGCATGGAAAAAATATCTGCCGCATTGTGAATGTCACCAAGCACATTTTTTCTTGTGTCAGCATCCGCGGACGCTTCAAGCGTGATATTAAAATCTGCCTGTCCCGCATACTCCTGTTTGAAACTTTCCACCATCTTGGACAGGTTATCAAAATTTGCTTCCTCCACCCATATGGTAAGTGCAACTTCTCCCGATTCCAATACCTGTGTGTCATCTGTAGGCACCGCAGAATCCGAATCCGGGTTTTGAGCGGGCGCATCCGTCTTTGTTCCGCATCCTGCAAGCGATACGGATACAAGTGAAACTGTCAGTATTGCTGTCAAAATTTTCTTTTTCACGCTCTCATTCCTTTCGTATCTTATTGTTTTTTGCAGCGCTATGTGCCGCCTGTATTTTCCGTCTATTGATACATATATTTTATACTTTCCGACTATTTATTTCAATATAAAGTTTTAATTTATCCCCATTTTGATTTGCAGTGTCTGTACCCATTTCCGTTTATAATTTCAGTGTTTCCATGCAAATGTTTTGCAGCAT
>CAMWNY010000245.1 GCA_947175775.1 uncultured Lachnospiraceae bacterium
TCGGAGTCGCCGGTTTGGATTGGAAAGGCGTTTTTGTGCCTGCACCTTCCAAAAGAACACCCGTTTTGGTCGCAGAAGGAAAACAACGGAACATTGGATACGCTTGACAAAAACGAGCTTAAGGTGACGACACTGGACGGCCCTGCACTATGCTTTTCCAACCATGCGGCAAACGGCGAGACGATTTTGCGCACGGGCAAGGTGGTAAAGCAAAAAACAGACCGTCATGGAATGTGGAATTATTCCAAGCTTTGTTTTAACACAAAATATCCGTGGGAGTCGGCGCCGATTGTAGATGGAGACGAAATGGAATCGCAGCAGTATGTGCTTCATGACATCACATCAGATACGTATGAATATGCAAATGTGACGTTTTGGCACGGAGAACAGGACGGTGTACTTTACCGCAGGCAGTTTTTTAACTACAATTTAGAGACGGAATGTCACTGGATACAGGCGATGAATTTGGCGGATTTTACGGTGCCGTACGGGATTATGCGTGTGGACAGGACGCGGTTTTTCAAAAAGCCGGTGTCGCTGACGCTCGGCGCATACGGATTTCCGGATAACGGGACGGAGGTTATTAGAAGGACAGCGCAGTATGGGACACATACGGCAACCGCTATTATTTTAAAAGGACATGATTTTACGGGGAGGGAAAAACAGCTTGCGATGACAATCTATGACGGGTGGGAGTCGCTTGACGTGGTGCACAGCACCGGTACCAATCCCGACTCCGAACATTCCATGATTGTTTTTGCGTCCGTGAAGAGAGCGGCGCAGAACCGTTATGAGAAGGGAATTTTGATTTCGCAGGTGATTACGAAGGAGGAGCTTGAGGACTTTTCAGAGGAGGAGCTGTTTCCCATAAAAGAGATTGTCTATACGGATAAAGAGGCATGCGGCGGGTATGGTCCCGTGAACGTGGTGCTCAAAACAGGTGAGGAAAAACGGATTGACTTTGATAAGATGGAAGGGAAACTGATGTTGTAGGTATTATGGAAAAACGCCGTACGGAAAACAATCCGTACGGTGGCAGGTAATCATTATTTACTGAACAAATCACTGTGTGACCCGGTGCGGGATAGGGTCAGCACTAAAACATTATCATCAATGCGGTAGACAAGCAGCCAGTCCGGCTGAACATGACATTCACGATGTCCGACCCAGTTTCCGGAGAGTGCATGGTCTTTGTTTTTTTCTGGTAGAGGAATTCCATTGGAGAGCAAGGCGATGACCTCCTCTAACAGTCCGATATTCAACCCGCGTTTCAGTGCCAGTTTGTAATCTTTTTTAAACTGTGTGGTGGGCTTGACAATATATTTTGTGTTCCTCATGTCTTTAGGTCTGCGAATAGTTCCTCTAAATCGGTATACCCTTTTACCGAAGGGTCGTTCGCAATCCTTTCTGCCTCAAGCATGGCAGCAATTGTTTCACTGTTAGGCTGATTAAGGGATATGTCGAAGGGAATCCGTCCTTCACGCAGGGATTGGCGGACGAAGATATTAAACGCTGTTGTCAGGTTCATGCCAAGTTCTCCAAACAGTCTGTCGGCTTGTGCTTTCAGTTCTGAATCCATGCGAATGCTGATATTTGTAGTAGTGCCAGCCATATAATCATCTCCTTTTTGACTGTTGATAATTACAGTATATGTTATTTGCACGAATAATACAATATTTTGCACGAAAAAATAGTATTTAATAATTCCATATGGGATTGGAAGAACATTATTTTGTTCATATATTTGATACAATCAATTAAAAAAGTCGGGACACATAAAAACATAGTGTTTATGTGGTTTACCGACTTTTTTTTATTCTCAGATAATATGAGAGAAAAACGAATTTTACAATAAATGAACCTGTTTTGCGGCACATTCCGCAATCATGTCCTCCGGCCATAAAGACGACTGTACCTCACCGATATGTGCTTTCCTTAAAAAGAACATACAGATACGCGACTGACCGATACCGCCGCCAATAGTGAACGGCAGTTCGCCGTCAATAATCGACTTTTGATACGGCAGCTTTGCGCGCTCGGGGCAGCCTGCCTTGTCGAGCTGCGAGAGCAGCGCGTCTTTGTCAACGCGGATACCCATTGAAGAAAGCTCCAGTCCAATATCAAGCACCGGATAATAAACCACAATATCGCAGTTTAACTGCCAGTCGTCGTAATCCGGCGAACGTCCGTCATGCGGTTTTCCGTTTTCAAGCTTGTCGCCGATTTTCATAATGCAGACAGCGCCTTTTGCCTTTGCGATATAGTATTCGCGCTCCTTTGGCGTGTTGTCAGGGAAAATCTGCGCAAGTTCTTCTGTTGTGACAAAATAGATGTCATCAGGGAGGATTTCCTCGATGTAATCATACTGGATTGCCATAAATTTCTCAGTGTGTTTCAGGCACTTGTATACGTTTCGTACGGTTTCCTTTAAAGTATATGTATTGCGGTCCTCAAGCTTGATCACCTTTTCCCAATCCCACTGGTCCACGAAGATTGAGTGGATATTATCAGTTTCCTCATCGCGGCGGATTGCGTTCATGTCCGTGTAAATGCCTTCGCCGAATGTAAAGCCGTATTTTTTCAGCGCGTAGCGTTTCCACTTTGCAAGCGACTGCACAACCTCCGCAATGCGTCCGTCCTGTTCCTTAATATCAAAGGCAACGGGGCGTTCAACACCGTTTAAGTTGTCGTTTAGTCCTGATGCAGGGTCCACAAAGAGCGGTGCGGAAACACGCGTCAGGTGCAGGTGCTGCGCAAGCTGGTTCTGAAAGAAATCCTTGACCGTCTTAATTGCAATCTGCGTATCATGCAGATTCAATTGGGAATGATACTCATTTGGTATAATCAGATTTTTCATTGTTATTGTTAGCCTCCATTGATTTTCTTTTCAATTCAACATATCAAGTATCGCACTTTATTGTATTAAAATCAATCTTTTTTTCGCTATTATCTTCGTTTTTTATGAATTAATGGTTACTGTTCAGACGCACCAAAGTAGTGGGAATCATGCGCCAAAATGCTCGCCTTTTAGCATTTTGTGTGCAAAATCTGTTATAATTCACACCTCAATCGTTTGTATGTCGATAAAAACTGACATTGGGTGTGAATTGTAACAATTAATGCACTCGTACATCGAATAATCAATTTCGCTTTGGGTATGGCAGTTTAGGAGACTTTTGGGCTTTTTATCCCATAGTAACAACAACCTGATAATCTGTCTTCCCTTTTTCATACGGAATAATACATCCGTCAACCGCTTTTCCGTCAACCGTCATGCTGCGCACGCCTTTTTCCACGTTATCGGGATTTTTTACGGTAATCGTATAAGTTCCCTCGCGGAATTTCCGGGTCAGTGTAAAGTCGCCAAACCCTTTTGGAACGCAGGGATTAATGCAAAGCCCCGCATGTGTGGGAGAAACGCCCAAAATATACTGTGAAATATTGACAAACGTCCATGCCGCTGTACCGGTCAGCCAGCTGTTCTTTGCCTCACCGTGGAATTTTGCATCTCTTCCTGCAATCATCTGCGAGTAGACATAAGGCTCCGTCCTGTGGATTTCACTGATTTCCTCCACATATGCAGGGCAGGTCTTGCGATAGATTTCAAATGCGCGGGTTCCTCTGCCGATGACCGTTTCCGCAATGGAAATCCACGGGTTGTTGTGACAGAAAATTCCGGCATTTTCCTTATATCCGGGCGGATAAGAGGAAACTTCGCCAAGCTCTAAATGATATTTGGTATAGGCAGGCTGCAGCAGCATGATGCCGTAATCCGTATCCAGTTTTTCTTTGACGCAATCGAGTGCCTTTTCGGCAAGCCCTTCCTCAACACCAACGCCTGCAAGCACACAAAAGCCCTGCGGTTCGATATAAATCTGCCCCTCCTCACACTCCTTGGAGCCGACTTTGCGGCTATAGGCATCATAAGCGCGGATAAACCAGTCGCCGTCCCAGCCGTCCTTTAAAATCGCCGCATTCATTGCCGCAACTTCTTTCCTTGCACGCGCAGCCTCCTCGGGCATATCCATAAGCTCGGCAAGCTGTGCATATTCTTCTGCATATTTTACAAACATGCCGGCGATAAATACCGATTCCGCAACCGGTCCCTCACTCGGACCAAAAGTTTGGAACGATTCGCCGGGATGTGCGGAAAAACAGTTTAGATTCAAACAGTCGTTCCAGTCCGCACGTCCGATTAACGGCAGGTTATGCGGTCCTTTGTGTGTGATAATATAGTCCAAAGAGCGTTTCAGGTGCTCCATCAGCGGCGCTGCCGCCGACATATCGTTGTCAAAGGGTACAGGCTGCGTCAAAATCGAAGTATCACCCGTTTCCCGTACATAAGCGCTTGTTCCCGCAATCAGCCACAGCGGATCGTCGTTAAAACCGCTACCGATGTCGGAATTGCCTTTTTTTGTAAGAGGCTGGTACTGATGATATGCACTGCCGTCCTGAAACTGCGTGGAGGCAATGTCAATAATGCGTTCCCTTGCGCGGTCGGGAATTAAGTGCACAAATCCAAGCAAATCCTGACATGAATCGCGAAAACCCATACCGCGTCCGATTCCTGATTCGTAGTAGGACGCCGAGCGTGACATGTTAAACGTTACCATGCACTGGTATTGGTTCCAAATATTGACCATACGGTCCACTTTTTCGTTTTCGGATTTTACACTGTATTTCGAAAGCAGCGTATCCCAGTATTGTTTCAAATCAGCGAAAGCCGTTTTCACGTCAGCGTCCGTCTGATATTTTGCAAGCAGTGCATTTGCCGGATTTTTGTTGATAATGCCGTCCGATTCCCATTTTTCGTCTTCCTGATTTTCCACGTATCCGAGAACGAAAACAAACGATTTCGTTTCGCCGGGCTCTAATGT
>CAMWNY010000246.1 GCA_947175775.1 uncultured Lachnospiraceae bacterium
ATCAAGCAGAAGACGGCTTACGCGCTGCTCAGGAGTATCGTGGGCTCGGAGCTGTGTAGAAGAGACAGGTACACAATAGCGAAAAACAAAGCAAAATCCGCTATTTTTATTTTAACTAGATAACTTTAAAAAGTAAAGGCAAATATTTACAAGAAGGGAAAAAGAAAGGATTCAAGGAATAACAAATGAAAAAAATACTCTCAGACTGGAGCAAGGCGATTAAACATGCAATGATTGATCGTGATATGGACATCAACGATATTGCTGAAAAATTCCACTGGACGCCGCAGTACGTGAGCGGTCTAATTAATGGAAGGATCTATTTTATTGAGCCTGTGAACCGCCTGAGCGTATTTTTTAATATTGAAATTCCGCCGGAAAATTCTACGTTGGCAGTGGAGAGAAGGGAAAGCAATGCGCAGCATTAATGCAATTATGAAATGGAATGCAGTTGACACTATCATATTTTCAATCGAGAAATTCATATCAAAAGCTGCCGATGAAATGAACGAAGCAAAAGACGAGCTGCCTGTTCCGGAGGAAATGATTGCGGCGGCAACGAAGGAGCTTCAGGAGGAAAACGAGGAGCTGAAGCAATACCGCATACCAGGTTATCTGATAGAGCATGGCAGAGCTTACGAATGTCCTGCCTGTGGGAGAGAAATATCAGCCGAAGAGATAGAAGGCTTAAAAAGTAGAACTGTAAAATACTGTAACAATTGCGGAAAACGCATCATGTTATCAAAAATATCGTCCTATGCAAAAAATTACGCCAATAATTTGGTCGACGTAAAGCACGAATGACCAGTTATTATAAAATCTGAACATTGACAAATTACCTATAACAATAGGTACATATAAAGTCCGGAAACGTCCTTCATATTGAGAGCTTATGCATTTATGCCTATACAAAACCGTATACAGCAGGCACTTAGCCTGTTGATGCAGCTTCTGGGTTCGTTGCTGTTTAAATGCATCAGGGGTACATGGTAACACTCCGTAGTCGATGATATATGAAAGAATAGAATAATGATACTCCCGCGTTGAACGCTTCACAGCATTGCGCGGCGCACCCACAGGCATGGGACGGGGTGAGATTCCCGTGGAGCTGACCAACAGCCGCCGGCATATTAGTCTTTTTAAAGTGGCGTAAAAACCACAAAAAATTCATTGGACAAGATGTGGCAGACATTCTTCTCCCCAATCGGAATGTCCGTCACTTTAAGAAGACTAATATTTTAAGCACATTTTTTTGGAAACAACATATGATAAATTGAGGTATCAGGAGGTGCAGCAGTTATGAGTCAGGAGAAGAAAAATATCATTGAACATATAATCAGTCTGCTTGTACAGGAAAATCAAATTACACCAATTGAACAATTGATGATGTTGGAAACCTTAAAGAAAGAGTGAGTAAAACAGAATGGAACGTTTAAGAGCCGTAGCTGCCTGCCGCTGCAGCACAGAGGAGGAAAGTCAAAAGGATGCGCTCATGCAGCAGGTAAAAGAGGCGAAAGCCTGCATTGCCGACATGGGCTGGTTGCTGGTTGACACTTATGTGGAGGCGAAAAGCGGTACAACTGTCAAAGGGCGAAAAGAGTATAACAGGTTATTTGAAGATTTGGATAAAGATAAGTTTGACATCATTGTGATAAAAAGCCAAGACAGGCTTATGCGGAATACAAAAGACTGGTATATCTTTTTGGATAAAATGCAGAAAAACAAAAAGCAGCTCTACATGTATTTGGAACGCAAGTTTTACACACCTGATGATGCGCTTATAACAGGCATAAAAGCCATCCTTGCCGAAGAATACAGTCGGGATTTGAGCAAAAAAATCAACAATGCGCATAAGAACAGACAGACGGACGGGAGCCATTTTGTGATTACAAATGCCACATATGGATATAAGAAAAATGAGGACAAACAAATTGTGATTGATGAAACAGATGCTCCGCTGGTCAGATTAATCTTTGAATTAGCTGCCGAAGGTCACGGAACATACATTATATCAAGGGCTTTATACCAAAAAGGCTTTCGTAACAGACAGGGAAATATGATCGGTCCGGCTACGATCCGCAGGATTATCAAAAATCCGATTTATGTCGGTGACATTATTCAGAATAAAAGGCACTTTGATTTTGAGAGCAAACAGGTATATAATAATCCTGAAAGCGATTGGATTATACATAAAAATGCAATCCCTGCAATTGTATCACGTGAGCTGTTTGCCAGTGCGAATGCTTCCCTGGAAAAGAGAGCAGACAGCAGTGCTTCTGAGTATTCGGCAGAAGGAGATGTCGTTCATAAGAAAGCGTTCCTGTCATCAAAGGTATGGTGTGGATTGTGCGGGCAGCCTTTTTATAGATGTACCCGTAAGCGTACGGACGGAACAATCATTGCGGAGTGGAAATGTTTATCCTATGTGCAGCATGGCAGAACGGCAGCGTACCGGAAACGAAAAAGGGAGCGCGAAATTCCGCAGACAAACGGTGCAGGCTGTGATAATATCCATATCAATGAAGACAAAATGTATCATGCTCTTTGGGAATTGTGCCAGGGATATAATGACGGCTTTTCGAAGGAGGACTTGACACAGGCTACATTGACTATTTTGGAAAAGGTTATCCATGCGAATGAAACGGGCAGTAAACGCAGTGAATTAGCAGAATCAATAAAGAAATATGAGACACAGAAAGAGATTTTGCTTGATAAGCTGCTTGAGGGTGTTATATCGGACAGCGATTATAAAAAGAAGGCTGCAAAGGTTCAGGAATGCTTGGAAAAGGCACAAAAGGATATGGAAGCGCTTACAGATGCAATGGATTTGGTCAGTAACACTAAGGTACGGTTAGATGGTATCAAAAAGTCATTGGAGGAGTCAATTGTTGATAAGGCAAAGGTAGAAGATGTTTCTGTATACATTAAAAAAATTGAAGTTTTTCCCCAAGAGATAAAGGTTTATTTTGATTATACAAAGCTTATAGACTTAAAAAATTCGCAATTATATAAAGTCCTTGACGCGCAGGAGTTTGTGCGGATCATTTCCAGCGAGGAGGTCTGCAGCGGAAACAGGAGAGTAATCGAGGATGAAAAAGACGAAATAATCAGCATGATGAAATCAAATCCCAAAATCACGGCAAAAGCGATTGCCGGCTTAAAGCAGTGCGCGTTTAGCCGCATAAACAGGCGGATTGACGAATTGAAAAAAGAGGGGAAAATACAGTACAGCACACCGAACGGCAAGGGACATTGGATTGTAAAGGATATGTGATAAAAGTGGGTTTGGATACCTGCTTTTATCATAAAAAATCGCAGGTAAATACCTGACTTCCATAAATAATCAAATACCCCAGTCCGCGTCTGCCAGCCAAAAACTCACCGATAATCACCCCCACAAGCGCAAGTCCGATATTAACTTTGGAAAGGGAAATAAACGTAGGAATATTACCTGGAAAAACAACCTTGGTAAACGCCTGCATTTTCGTGCCGCCAAGTGTCTCAATCAGTTTTAAACGTTCCGGATCCGTCTGCGAAAATGACTGATACAAATTTAAAATACACCCGAAAATACCAACCGACATGCCGCATAAAATAATGGTACGCAGACCCGTGCCAAGCCAAACGATGATAAGCGGCGCAAGCGCTGATTTCGGCAGGCTGTTTAAGACAATTAAAAACGGTTCAAACAGTTTTCCAAGCGACGGATAAAACCAAAAAAACGTTGCAATCAGCAGCGAGCATAAAATAATCAGCAAAAAGCTGACACCTGACTCAAAAAGCGTAATCCCGATATGGGTTAACAGCGATTTATCTTTGATGTCGTGCACAAACAGCGCGCCGATTTCACTCGGGGAACTAAAGTAAAATTTGTCAATCCAGCCAAGGTTTGCCGAAATCTGCCAAAGCGCCAAAAAAGCAACAAACAGAATTATCCGGCTCCAAAAGATGTAAAGCTTATGTCGTTTTTGATGTTTGATAAACTGCTGCTGCCCAAGCGTTTCCGCTGCGGCGACAATACTGTAGCTTTTTTTATAAGTATCAGATTTCCGTGTTTTCATCCTGCATTTCCCTCCATATCCTGTCAAAATATTCCTGAAACAGCTTTGAAGTCCGTATTTCACTTCTGTCGATACCATTCTTCTCAAATTCTATCGGAATAATATCCTTTACGGTGCAAGGCGGTTTTGTAAGCAAAATTACGGTATCCGCCATGGAAACGGCTTCCGAAATATCGTGCGTCACAAGGATTGCCGTCTTTTTTTCCGACTTGATAATCTCGCGTACATCGGCGGATATGCGAAGACGTGTCTGATAATCGAGGGCGCTGAACGGTTCGTCTAATAATAGCAGATCGGGACGCGTGGCAAGCGTACGGATTAGGGCGATGCGCTGCCGCATACCGCCTGAGAGTGCGGAGGGTTTTTTGTTTTTCGTGTCGGAAAGCTTATATTTCTCAAGCAGTTCATCGACAAGCGCAAGATTTTCGGGCGTTTTTGTCTTTTGGATTTCCAGTCCGAGCATAATGTTGTGATAAACGTCGCGCCATTCAAGCAGATGATCGTGTTGGAGCATATATCCGACTTTGGGGGCGCAAAAATCATCGGAATAGAACGTGATATATCCGCCCACCGGCTTTAACAGACCGGAAATCAGGGATAAAATGGTAGACTTGCCGCAGCCGCTTGGTCCGACCAAGGCAACAAATGCGCCTTTTTCCACATGAAAATTAATATCATTTAAAACGGAAACCTCTCCCAGGACACTGTAATAGGAAAAGGATACATGTTCTAAGCGCAGAAAGGGTTTATTCGAATGGTTGCTTTGCATTGCGACCGCCGCCTCTCAATGAAAAAGAAGTTATAAAATATTATAT
>CAMWNY010000247.1 GCA_947175775.1 uncultured Lachnospiraceae bacterium
ATGCCCCACGTAGCAATCATGTGCCCATTGATTCACCTTGTCAGGTTCCCATTGAGAAAACCATGTTGTATTCCATCCAGTTCCCAATCGCTCCATTCCCACACGAAATCCACCAACTCCCGCAAAGAGTTCGCACATTGTTTTTTGCATAAAAAGTCCTCCTTGGCAATTTTGCCATCTCACTTGTTCTTTTTGAGTCCGAACATTATTGTATTAGCACCATCGAATGATGGATCGTGGACTCTTGTGCATAAGCATTCCAAAATAGTTGTCCTTTAGCTCTTGAAACTCGTAGTACTCTTAATTCCAGCACAATCATCAACCATATCATTTATAGCTTTCCTTACAGCCTCTGATTTTGCTACATTCATGAGTTCACAATATGTTTCCAGTCTAACAAGAGTTGCATCATCCATACGGATAGTGTAACTTTTTACCATATTGTTATCACCTTTTGGACGTCCCATTTTTTTCATAATGCTCTCCTTTCGTACACAGTGTAATTATACTTTTTGCGTTACAAAAAGTCAATATATTTTTAGAACAATCGTTCGAAGATTAAAACCACATTCTCGGCAGCATCGCCACCCAAAATGTGGTTTTAATCGTTCATTTATGTGTGTAAGTAGTCCATTACTACCAAGGAATTATCCCTAAACATTTGCTTTTATTCCCTCTTCAGCTCAACCCTTAGTAGTCGAAACCGTAGTATTTATGCAGGTTTGTGGTACATTATGCCCTACTCTGCCCCAGTTTGACAAAGTCCGATTTATTGTACAACTGACCTGCCGTGGCATATAAAGCGCTGATACGGATTGGGGCAATCTATGACCTGAAAGGAGCACTTAAAAATTGTTTTCTCCAGAAGTGCCTGAAGGAACGTCAGACTTCCATCAAGCCATTGGTGGATGAATACTTTGCGTGGATAAAAGATGTTTTCAGACAGGGACTTGTCCTTCCGAAAAGCGAAACGGCAAAAGACCTTGCGTACAGCATCAATCAGAAAAATATCTCAAAGTGTTCCTGACGGATGGCGAGGTTCCAATCGATGATTCTGCTACGGAACGGGCACTCAGAAATTTTACCATTGACTGCAAGAATCGGATGACAATCAATACGGTCCATGGAGCCCAGGCAAGTGCAGTTATTTGCAGCATCACAGAAACAGCTAGAGCAAATGGCTTAAATGTGTATTATTACATCAAGTATCTGCCGGAGCAGCCGGCAGAGCTTATAGATAGTCTCTTTACATCTAAGTCACTGATTGTCTGTGTAATCGTAAATTTGCAGGCTGGATTTGACTCCTCATAATCCCCACCTGGTTTCCCGAACCATTTTCTGTTATTAACCTCCTCATAGTCAAACTCCTGTACGACTTGTACCGCACTGATTTCCCTGTTGCCAAGCTCCTCTAAACTTTCATATTTCGTTCCATCTTCGTATTGCTTTTCGGCGCTTCCTCCTACAATATAGTTCAATTGAACGGTTTCGTCATCATCTTCGACAAATACGGAGGCTAAATCCGTGTCAATCGTACCTTCCATATCGAAGGTTGTAAAAGCGTCCTCCATGTCAACATCGCCAATTGTAACAATAGTCTGTCTGCCTGATTTACTGACTTTTTCCGCACGAAAAACCAGGGGCATTCCGCTGTCAAATACGGCAAACATAGCCCCTTGATTGATCGTTTTCGGGCAGTCCGTAATCGTAAGCTCATTTTCCGCCGACAGCTCTATCAGCGTATCATTTGGAATGACAATTACGTTATCCGTAAATTCGTACCGATTCTCATGGTTTGCATCTATTTTTCGGGAGGCATATATCTCCTTTGCTTCCTTTATCATTGCATCCTTAACTTCCACTGTCAGGGCTGCATTCGGATGGAAATCAGAACCGTCCAATACCATCCAACCATTATCAATCGCCGCCTGAATATCGTCAGCATGTGTAACTTCTCCCGCCTCGCTGAATGTATATTCACTGCTTTCCCTGACATACCCTACACGCATATTCATGCTGTATGCCGCAAATTCCCTTGTCGCATTATCATCAGGGCGAAATTCCTCGCCGGCATCAACATCAACCAAGCCGTATCCCGTTGCAACCATTATGTCATGATAATACTCTGAACTTGTACTAATATCGGAATAATAATTATCAGGATAATTTTCTTTTTCCAAGTTCAGTTCAAAGGCAGATGTAAGTTCACGGAGCCATTCAATTCTTGAAACGGTTTCCCTCGAAAAGTTGTCAATTTCTGTCTGTGACCATTCCTCTGTTATTGAGTCGGTTTCACTACTACTTTCATTATCCGTTGCGCTTTCTTCGCATATACTTTCTTCAGCAATGCTCGCTTCCTCGGAAATTCTATATGATTCGTGCTCGGAAGTCTGCTCGATAGTTTCTGTTGCACTGTCTGAATTTACACGTTCTGTGCTTTCTTGTTCCGTTTCCTCAATTTTTTCTGAAACAGTTTCCTGCACCGTTTCCTCAGCCTGCTCCTCTGTCGCTTCTTCCGCACTCTCAGAAAACGGCTCTGACGAAAGTTCCGATGTAAATTCTCCTGCACTCCGTTCCTGTGTCTGCCCCTGCGCAGTCTCCGCCGCAAACGTGTTCATCGGCACGTTCTGTGCCGCAAGACATACGCATAACAATACCGCCAGTATTTTTGCGTATGTTATAATTTGATTTATAATACAGATGAGGTGATTTCATGGAACCATATGAACGGATTAGGCAATTACGAAAAAGTATTTTAAAACTGACATTGAAAGATTTTTCCGATAGAATTAATATCTCCGGTTCCAATCTCGGCAACATCGAAGCGGGAAGGATTGGCTTTACGGAACGCGTTCTTTTCGATATTTGCCGCACATTCCATGTTAGGAAGGATTGGATTAAAAATGGAGAGGAACCGATTTTTGAAGACGGCGAAAATCCGCTTGATACCGAAATTTTAAGGCTGTATGCCCTTTTAACAGATGACAGCAAAAAATATCTGTACGGATACATCCAACGCCTGTTGGAAGAACAGCAGGAAGAATAATCGTTCCCGCTTACCGTAAGCAGGTACATATGTGCCTGCATTTTTTATGTACGTTTTTTTAATCAGACGTTTTGTTTTATTTGACGCATCATTTGTACAGCTTAATGAAGAACAGCAGGCGCTTTTCGATAAATGGATTATGCTGACGGAATTACAAAAAGAAATATTGCCAGTCCCATAAATCAAATACAGGACTGGCAACCTTTTTACAGATACTTTTTAGACGCTTCAGGACTTAGATGGTACTGCTCCTGAATTTTGACAAGGATTGTCTGTGGAGAAACCCCCAAAGTTTTTAATATAGACACGGTTCCTTCAATGCCTTGTTCGATACCTTCTCTCATTATCGTTTTTGCCTCATACTCCAAAACCTTTCCACCCATAACCGCTTTCACTCCTTCCCTGACAGCATTGTATTTTATGGCAATGTGTTCTAATACCTTGCTCTACATATCAATAATGGTACATTTAATTTGTCTTTCTCATTTATTAATTATTATACCTATTGGTCAAATTTACTCAATTAGAAAATCCCCGTCCCGGTAACGAAGAAATTTTTAATAGACTTTACGCCATGTTTATGATATTCTTATAAAATAAAGAGCGGGGAAGAGCAATCTTCTCCTTTTTTGACGAAGGAGGGTACTTATGCTGAGAAACCGAGATATTTTAGAGCTAAAACGCCGTTTTAAAAAGGAAAACTGCACAATCACGCGCATGTGCGGCTGTTATGTGGATTCCAACAAAAATAAAATTGTAGAACTGAATGAAACTTTTTTGAATTTGGATGAAGCAGAGTTTTACAAATATTTGGATATTGCCAAAAAAGCGCTTTCAGGTACCATCGGAAACAACCTGTTAGAACTCAAATTCGAAAAGAGCGAAGAAGAAAGCGGAGGAAAACAGCAATATCTGCTCGGACTGCGTGAAAGCGGTCTGAAAAATCCGGAATTGTTAGAACATCTGTACGATATGATAATTGAAAATTACGATTACGTCGGAAACTATCTGATTTTAGTCTTCCACGATGCCTACGACGTGATGACTAAGACAAATGATGACCTCAAACTCGACGAATCGGAAGAAGTTTTCGATTACCTTCTGTGTGCCATCTGCCCCGTCAATCTCTCAAAGCCGGGACTTGGATACCGCGAGGACGAAAACCGCATTGGTGTGCGCATTCAGGACAGGGTGGTCGGAATGCCGGACGTAGGGTTTCTGTTTCCATCGTTTGCGGAGCGTTCCGCCGATGTCCATTCGCTTACATACTATGTGCGTGATGCAAAAGATTCGCACAGAGACTTTATCGAAGCAGCGCTTGGCTGCGGTGCAAAGCGCACGGCGACGGAGGAGCAGAACGCATTCGGCAGTATTGTCAAAGCTGCCATTGCTCCGATTATCGAAGACAGCGACGGTATGCTGATTAATATTCAGGAAAAGCTCAATGACATTGTGGAGGAACATGAGGCTGCGATGGAGGATTTAGTGGTAATTGATCCTGAAGAACTGACGCTGACTGCTGAAATGATAAAGGATGTGCTTGCTGACAGCGAAATTCCCGACGCTGCCGTCGCACTGATTCAAAGCCATTTTACGGAAGAATTCAGCGACCAGCCGCCTGCCGTAAAAAATCTTGTCAATGAAAAGGCGATTGAAAAAAACAATAAAGAAAAAAAAGAGGTCAAGCTGCTTGAAGACTAGCTCTTATACACATCTGACGCTCCCGCCGATACACATAGAGGAGATCTCGGTATGAGCAGAATCAATAAAAAAAAAGGGGGGGGGG
>CAMWNY010000248.1 GCA_947175775.1 uncultured Lachnospiraceae bacterium
ACTTGTGTCATTTTTTCCTCGTCCTCCCGCACATACGCCAAAAATGCCAATTGGCGGATAAGCTCCGAACGCGAAAGCTCCACCTGATGCCACGGAAAAATGCACGGGAAATACGTCAGCCCTTTCCTTGGCATACGCTGATAAACATCATAAAGCGTGTCGTAGAGGTTTTCCGCTTCCGCACTGTTCTCATAATAATCTGTCAGTATCGCCCGTTTTGGCGGCTCCCCCGTAAACTGTCCTGCGCCGTCGTGCTTCAAAAGCCCGTTAATCCGTGAAGACACATTTGATGCCAACGCCGGAAAAAACGCCGCCACAAGCTCTAAATCGTCCGCATTTTCCAAAATCATCTTCCGCGCAATACAATACTGTGCCTTACCAAAACATACGGTTTCATTATAATAGGAAACCGTCAGCTTTTGCTGCCGTGTGCCATGCACCGTAAGTTTTTTCATTGCCTTGACTGCGTCATTGATCTCCGTAAATCCGAGCGCCCAAAGCGCGACGCTGATTGCAACCGCGTCATTGCCCTGTAGCTGATCCTCACAAAACGCCCTGTCGCGCAGGCACTTTCCCATCAGCGAAAGCAGTTTGTTTGAAATGCGTTCCGTGCTGTTTTCGTCAAAAATCCCAATCCATGTGGCAACCGCCCGCTCCACGGCAGAATAGCGGATAAGATTATTTTTCTCAATGACATCTAAGAGAATGAGAAACGCCTGTGCTGTGCCTTCATCCATTGCCTCACAGATGCTTTGGCGGATGCCTTCCTGCAGGCGCGCTGCTAAGAGGAAATCACCCAGCAGATTGTGCAGCTCGGCATTGTCAGAGCGGATAATGCCCAAAATCATTTCGCGGTTCAAATAAGCGCTGTTGTTTTCACTTAAAATCAATTCCTTAAATGCATCGATGACTTTTTGGTTTCCTTTGTCAATCTCCGCCGCGTATATATAGTTAAAATCAAATTCAAAATCCCATATATGTTTGATATAATCTGCAGTTTCTTCATGCAGCTGTCTATACAGGTATTCCTCAACAGATGCATTGCTCCATGCGAAATTGTCGTAAGCCTTAAAAATGGTAAAAACGTCCCATATGCAAAAATCGTAATCCGCTGACCGTATGGTTCTCCGTTCCCAACCGGATGAAAAAGGAAATTGGTTTAACTTGTCAATTATATAGAAAAAAGACTCTTGATATTTTTCAGGAAGAAGTACCTTTACAAATTCTTTTTCCCGCAGCCATTCCGAAGGCGTTGTATTTTTCCGCTCCTTAAATTCTTTTACCGCTTTCGATACCGCAGTACTGTAAACTCCGTTCGTCATCAAGTCTTCTATCAATGTCTGTTCTTCTTTGGGCAAATGCCGTATCTTAACATTACGTTCTTCCACTCGGTTTCGTGCAAGCGCCGCGCGGGTGATATTGTTATATTCCTCCATAAAAATCCTCCATTCTTTCCAATGCCTGCGAGTTTGGGCGAACCCCTCTCCTTTCTCAACCGTATGTTTACCAAAGCCTTCCCGCAAGCATGGTCAACCGGACGAACGTAAACGTATCGCTTTGCGTAACGGTAAGCCGTTCCTCCAAATCCTCCAATGCCCTGTCATTCAAAAAAATACGGTAAATGCCGTCCTCAAAGCACTGTATGGCGTTTTCGACGGCGTGCGCGGTGTCCGCCCGTTTTTCACTGTAAACCGCTCCGAATGAGATTTTGCCGCTTTGTGCCCTGTCGTCAATCTCTTCCTTTGTGAGGCACTTTAAAATTTCCTGCTGTTCTAATTTTTCATGATACTGCGCAACACCCGATTTCACCAGTTCCGTAATCAGTTCCCGAACCGTGAAAAATCCATCCGCTCCCAAAGGCAGGTCATAAGCCACGGGCACAACCGACGCTTTGCGCTTTCCCAATTGTTTGACATTTACTTTAATTTCCATAGAATGCTGCACCTCCACTTAATCAACGGACCTTTTTTATCTCGGAAGACAATTTCAAACATTCGTTCTCTATACACTTACATTTTACAGATCATTCGCTTTATATACGGCATAGCCTTCATAATAATAGCTATGGTCAATTCCCTTCATGTAAAGCTCTCTGTCGTTAATCCGATCCGTCAGTGCCTGTCTTAGGAGGTGCTTTATTTCCGTATCTTTTATCGGACTCCGCTCCATTGCCAGCAAATAGTCGGTTTTATCAACCTTACTCCAGTCAATCACTCGGTTTAATTCCTTTTTTAGCATAAAATCAAGCCAAATTCTTGTACTGCGCCCATTGCCTTCACGAAACGGGTGTGCAATATTCATTTCCACATACTTCTCAATAATCTCGTCAAACGTTGATTGCGGCATTTGCTCAATCGTTTCCAAAGCCGTCTGTAAATACAAAACGGAGGCAAATCTGAAATTGCCTTTTGCAAGATTTACATCTCTTATTTTTCCCGCAAAATCATACAGTTGTTCAAACAAATACTTATGGATTTCTGCAAGCATTTGAAAGGTTCCTGCTTCATAATCATTTAAATAGCCATTCTCAAATAACGCGACAGCCCTTTTCTTACTTATTTTTTCTTCCGCCCTTGCTAATTCAGCCGCATCATGAATGCCGAGTTTGTTCTTTAAAACCATAAAATTCCTCCATTCATTTTTCCCATAAATACACTCCTGCGCTGTTTGACTGTGCAATTCTACCGCTCAACCGTTTTCATGCTTTTTCACAATCCAGTCATCTGTTACCGAAGTCCTTTCCGCATAATATCCGCAAGGCATTTGATATAAAGCCCCGACTGTGTTATCCATGTCAAAAATTTTATAAAGGGACACTATTTTCCCGTCCTGCATTTCGTGCACTTCCCCGCAAAGGAACTGCCACATTCCGTCGTCAGCGTCATGGGAAACGTACAAAATGGGCTTTTCCCGATCGATAACATGACAGCAGGTAATCGTCGCCGTGTTTGGCGCGTCTTCAAAAGGAAAATCCATAACTCTTACCCCCTACTCAACGGACATTCCCAACTCAAATGCCTCTTACTGCAGTCAATGCAGGGATTAATCCTATAATCGGCAAAGGATATGATTTGAATCCTTTCCCAACAGACAGCATTGTCTTAATTTTTATTTTAACATAACAAATACCGTACTTCCATATCAAATACGCAGGAATAATCAATACTCGCATTGGGAATTATCAAAAATTAAAAATTTTATTTACTAATTGTAATAGCATATGGAATGTGTTAAGATAAGAACGGATATTCGACTGTAAGTTTTATAAAAATTGTGCACTGGTTTATCCAAAATAACAATTTTAATGAATCAAAAATCAACAAAAGTTTATTAGAAATCAGGGTAAAACAATGAACGAAAAAACAAAAACCATTCTTTGTTCCATTGTCAACGCCTTTATCATTGCCGGGATTATTATTTTATTCATAGGAATCTACTATGCAATGATAAAAGCAGGCATTCCATACCAGGATTCGCCGTTGGAGCTACAGATACAATATGAAATCAATGCAGGGATTGGCAGTGTATTAACTGGAAGCGGGTTTAAAATTGCTGTTTTTAGTTGTATTATTCGTGTTGTTTTGAGTTTAGTTTGGAAAATGAAAAGTAAATGATACTGTTATAATGATTTCAGTAATTAATATGCCAACCATTGAGTGAGACATTATAAAAATGAAAGGACTGATTCTTTATGAAAAATAATATGTTATGTGGCTGGAGGATACACGCTAAATAATCCTCCTATATTAAAATATCGGAGGAAACAAAATGAAAATAATCTATAATGATTTATGTATTAGAAACGCAGAGGGAAAGGATTTTCTGTTCCCAACATACAATTTATGCGAAAGATTTCCGCTATAAAATCAATAAAAAATATACTCAATAACCATGCAAAAAATAAAAAAGGAGATGGAGAATGATCATGCTGCACATAGCAATTTGCGACGATGAAACAGAATTTGTTACCCATTTAACAAACTTAATACAGCAATATGCCGCGGAAACAGGCGAAAAGATAAAGATTACGGCTTATTACGATGGAATGGAACTGGTTGAACGATATGATACAAGCATTGATTTGATGTTCCTCGACATTCAAATGCGCCTGCTGGACGGTCTGCATACGGCGCAGCGCATTCGCGAACGGGACGGGAATGTAGGAATTATCTTTCTGACGACGCTTACGCAATACGGACTGGAGGGCTACCAGTATCAGGCGGCAGATTACATCATCAAACCCATAAAATACGTCCGCCTAAAAGCCGAGTTGAACCAATGGCTGAAAAAACACAGGCAGGACAACAGTCCGTCGATGATTGTCGTAAACGACAGCGGAAAATACAAGATTGCCCTGAAATCGCTGCGGTATGTGGAAACTTTTAACCGTAAGCTGCTTTTGCACACGGAGCAGGAAAATATCATCAGCTATAAAAGCATGAAAGAGTTGGAACAGGAGCTGTCGCAGGCAGGTTTTGCGCGTACTGGCATATGCCGCAGCGTATCTGTTCTCTGTTACGACGATTTATTCCAATGACCTTGCCAATCTTCTTGGGATGCTTTTGGGATTTTGTGCATATGTCATTGTCTTTCACCGCGGGCGGTGGGTGGAAAAGCTGACGACCGTGCTGTTTTTTTACCCAACCGTCATTGCCATAAATTATCTGATGGAAAATACCGGAAGACGGTGTTTCTTTGCAATCACGAATGCCCTGCCGGAACAAGGGCTTGGGTGGACGCCGCAACAGTATTTTTTGAGCGCCGCCATCAATACGCTGTTGCGATTGTTTATCCG
>CAMWNY010000249.1 GCA_947175775.1 uncultured Lachnospiraceae bacterium
GTCTCAACGTCTGTAGCTTCAACATCTGTAGCAGCCTCAGTTGTTTCAACGTCTGTAGCTTCAACATCTGTAGCAGCCTCAGTCGTCTCAACGTCTGTAGCTTCAACATCTGTAGCAGCTTCAGTTGTCTCAACAGGTGTTGTTTCAGACTCGGATAGAACGGACTCGTTTACGTTTGTATCAACAGTCTCATCTGATGAAGAACCGCATGCTGTAAGCATAGCTGCGCCTAATGTAAGTGTCATGATTGTTGCTAAAATTTTCTTTTTCATAATTTATTCTCCTCCTTGCGCTTTATGCGCGTGCCCGATTGAATTTGCCCGGTTTGGGCATTGTCAAGTTCAGGCTGTGCACCTGACGGTGCGATATGTTTTTGCCTTACAAATAATCATTATACATAAATTCGAAAGAAGGTCAATAAAAAAAGTATAAAATGTTCAAATATTGTTTACAATTTGTTCATAATCTTATTTAGGTGCACTTTTTTTGTGCATATTATAAAAAGAGAATCGTTATATAGCATTAAATAGTAATTGTTTTTTGTTGATTTTTTACAGTGTTCGTACTATGATAATACTAATCTAATGACAGATTAAGCAATTTTGTCAAAATGGAAGAAAAATAAAAACATACATTTGATAAATAGAAAGGCATATTATGGTAAATTTAAAAAAACAAATGAAACGCGTTGTTTTGTCCATATTGCTGTGTATTACACTGACAGCCTGCGCGGAAAACAAGACAGTTCCGGCAGAGGAAGACGAGACGCAGATTCCCCCAAATAACAATGTCATATATGACGGTTTGGTGGAACTTCCGCAGCCGCTATCGGAGTACAACACATACGATACCTTAAATGTTGCAACTTATATCACGCGGGCGGACGGTACTTATTTTATCGCAGACTGCTATCACGACCAAATTATATACAGTGATACGTTAGACAAGCCGCTCACCGAGTGGAATATTCTCACAAATGAGGTGCATTACGCACATACAATTGCGTATGACGGAACAACACTTTTGATTGACGATACGGAAAATAACAGACTGCTTGCTTTTCAAAAAACGGATAAGGGATATGCGCATACGCAGACCTTAGAAGGCATTGGAATGAAGCCTCATTTTGTTCAATATAATAAGAAGAGACAGGAATTTATGGCATGGAGTTCCATTACGGGAGAGCTTTATCTGCTGAAGCGGTGTGATGTGCCAAACGAACAGGGCATATATCCGTTATATATTGATAATATTTTGAAGATAGACGAACTGTACGGTGTGTATGTCCGCTCATTTACCGTTTTGGAGGACGGAATTTACTTCGTTTCCGGACATAATAACCAAACAATTCTAAAGGCGCAGATTACAGGAAACGGGGACGAAACAAGCCTTACGGTCACAAACAGATATGAAGTGCCGGCAAATCTTGCAGGAATGGTACAGCTTTATAAGATACAGGATTATTATTATATTACGGTATCAACTGACAACACGGAAAATCAGGAATACGCAACCATTGTCAGAACGAGGCATTTGGAGGATTTAAAGACGGGTGATTATGAGGACATCTATGCGCAGTTCGGACTGCATGGCGGAACACCTTATTATATCAATGAAATCGAAGGCAGATACTATATGACGCATCATAGGACGGACAAAAATATCGTAGCCTTCGATGTCATTGATAATATGATTGAACACGTGGAGCTTGTCTTTTAGTTTTAAGCCCGTTCCCGCACAAACGGGGCAGTAAGGAATATCGGCATTCCGAAAAACAGGGCGTACGCGTACCGAAATTCCGTTGCAACAGGCGTGGCGAGTATTAATGTTAAAATCAGCAGCAGCGCAGGCAGTCCGATTAACGCGTTTGCGGACTGTTCATTGCGCAGGCTGAGTGCGATTGTGAGTATCAGAACCCACAGCATAAATCCCATGCTCCACAGTATTCCGTAAAGCGGGATTAAATCGTGCAGTTTGAAAAGGATTTCCCGGATTTTCACGACCGCGTTTCCGCGTAAAACAGGCTGCCACTGCAAACCAAAGTCGTTGGGATAGATGCCGTCGGCAAGCCCTGTCTGATAGGAGACGTCAGGATACCAAAACCCGGCGGTCTGCGCCACAAACGCATCGAAATAGGTTTTGGGATGGGAAAGTCCGATTAAAAACCAGTTTTTAAAAAATTCGCCTTTATGCGATTCGAGGTATTGCGAGCCGCTTGCGCGAATCAGATTTTTGATGCCGTCGGAAACATCGGGCTGATAGGTTTCGCCAACTTTTGTCACGTCCATAAGCTGCTGCACAAATGCAATCTGCTCTTCACTCATTCCCTCGTTATGCGCAACTACGCGCGCAATCTGCTGTACGGGAACGGACAGTGATTCCACAAAATCCGCCTGCCTGATGTCATACACCTGCATCACGGGATATTTTACGAAAAGTACGAGAAGCAGGATAACCGCATGGATTGGAAGCATCGTGCGCCAGCTCTTTTTGTAGACAAAAAGGATAAACGCAAGAGAACCCAAAAAGGCATACCAGCCGTTGGTGCGCAGCAGACAGAGCATTACGCCCGAAAATACATAAGGCAGCACCAAAGAAAACCATTCGCCAAATTGCAGTTTTGGCGTGCGGACGGAAGTAACCGCCGCGCTGCCGCGCAGAAAAAAGCGCATCAATGCGGCACAAAACAGTGTAAAACAGCCGGCAAACGGAATATCCTTCCAAACCGTAACCGCATAAATTCCGTTGTAAGGCATGAGTGCATAAAATAATATCGTTATTATAATTACAGGTGTTATTATATTTGCCTTCTGCATGGTTTTTACAACATATCCTGCGACAAGCGCCATAAAGAGCATTTGTGCAAGCGTGTAGCAGGCAATGCCAAAATGGATGTCTCCTGTGACGGACAGTCCGATATTGTAAAAGAGTCCAATCAGTCCGGTATGGAGAACGGAGTGGTGATTGCTCAGCTCATAAGCGCCGATTACCTGCGCATACTGATTGATGCTGTCGGGCGTCATAACGGCGGGATACTCGTGCAGAAAATAAAAGGACCAGCAGCACATACAAAAAAGGACTGTCAGAATGCCCAGCCCCCCTGAAGAGTAAGGATTTCCCGTAATGTGAAGCTGCCCGGCCGCCTGTAAAATCCATATGGAGAGATAAAAATAAATCAAAAAGAGCCCGAACCATGTAAACAGCAGAATAACTGCGCAAAACAGCCGGCTTGTCATGCCGCCCAGGATGACCTCATATTTTGCGGCAAGTGTGCATGTACAGAAAATAAGGGAAAGTACGGCGGCAATCAACGGGTCTTTGGACGCGATCCGGCTCTCGGTTCTGTCGCTGTTTAAGACTGAGAAAATATATAAAAAAATGGTAAAAATAATAATCGATACCGGGTTTCTTGTCTCCATGCCTGTAAGCCGCATTACGGCAAACAGTGCAAAAAAGCTGTTTAGGAATAGTTTCAAACGATACATGGATACCTCCGTTTTTCTGCGTTGAAATAGTTCTTATGTTCTTTTACTTTCATAGTAAACGGAAATTCTTTTCCAGTCAATCCATATTATGAATTGCATAATGTAAAAAAGTTTGTTATGATTAATGGCAGCAGAAAAAATTACCAAAATAAGGATGGAGAAAGAGAAAATGAGCTGGGAGAACAATATCCGACGGGTTGTACCTTATGTGGCGGGAGAACAGCCCCAAAAGCAAAACGTGATTAAGCTGAACACAAATGAGTGTCCTTATCCGCCGGCGCCTGAGGTAGAAGGCGTGCTGCGCGGGTTTGACTGCGATATGCTGCGCAAGTATCCTGACCCTGATGTACAGGAGCTTAGGGAGGCGCTTGCAAAAAGGCATGGACTCGATTGCGGACAGGTATTTGTCGGTGTCGGCTCGGATGATGTGCTCGCAATGTCTTTTCTCACGTTTTTTAACTCCGAAAAGCCGGTATTGTTTCCGGACATCACATATTCATTTTATGATGTATGGGCGGATTTATACAAAATTCCGTATGAATGTCCGCCGCTAGATGAAAATTTCCGAATCAGAAAAGAAGATTATATGAAAGAAAACGGCGGAATTGTGCTCGCAAATCCCAATGCGCCGACCGGTGTTTGTGAGGCGCCCTCCTTTTTTGAGGAAATTCTTCGGGCAAATCCGGATTCCGTAGTGATTGTTGACGAAGCGTATATCGATTTTGGCGGGGAGAGCTGTGTGCCGCTGATTGAACGCTATGAAAATCTTCTTGTGGTGCAGACTTTTTCAAAATCCCGTTCGATGGCAGGAATGCGTATCGGTTATGCCATGGGCAGCAAAAAGTTAATCCGGTTTCTGAACGACGTAAAATTTTCGTTTAATTCGTATACGATGAATGCCGTGACAATCAAGGCAGGCGTTGCGTCGGTGGAAAATGAGGAGTATTTTCAGCGGATTACGGCAAAAATAACAGCGACAAGGGAATATACGAAGAAGCGTTTGGCGGCGCTTGATTTTGTCTTTCCGGATTCCAAGACAAACTTTATTTTTGCGGCGCATAAACGTGTGCCGGCACAGGAGCTGTTTGACGCACTTAGAGCGAATGAAATTTATGTAAGGCACTGGAATAAGCCGCGCATTGCAGACTACCTGCGCATCTCGATTGGCACGGACGAAGAGATGGAAACGGTGTTTAAATTTTTGGAGAATTATTTAAAAGGAAAATAGAAAGGTTGAAAAAGGAGTTTATCAATGAAAGAATTTATACTTAATATCC
>CAMWNY010000250.1 GCA_947175775.1 uncultured Lachnospiraceae bacterium
GTTGATGCATATGCTCAGGAACTCTGCGGATCACGGTCTTGAGCCGAATGATGTGCGTATCGCAAACGGAAAGCCGGAGGTCGGATCCATTTTCCTTGACGCTTATCAGGATGGAAATAATGTTGTAATTGAAGTAAGGGATGATGGCGGCGGAATCAATATAGAAGCAGTAAAGCAAAAAGGTATTGAACGCGGCACAATTACACCGGAGCAGGCAGAGACCATGACGGATAAGGAAGTTATTGATTTGTTATTTATGCCTAGCTTTTCAACTGCAAAGAAAGTATCAGACGTATCGGGGCGTGGCGTAGGTCTTGATGTCGTAAAATCAAAAATAGAATCGCTAAGCGGTGAGGTAGAGGTTAAAAACCGGTATGGTGAAGGGTCTTCATGGATTATCCGGCTTCCGCTTACGCTTGCGATTATTCAGGCGCTGATGGTTGTCGTCGGCGAAGAGAAATATGCGATTGCACTCGGTTCCATCCAAACAATAGAGGATGTATCACCGGATGATATTAAACTTGTACAGGCAAAAGAAGTCATTCATATTCGTGGTACTGTTATTCCTATCGTAAGGCTCAATAGAGTGCTTGATATTCCGCCAAGAGATGATGAGGGTCAGAATCTTACGGTTATTATTGTTAAGAAGGGTGATAAGCTTGCAGGGCTTGTAGTAGACGAGCTTATCGGTCAGCAGGAAGTGGTTATCAAGTCTATGGGCAAATATATTAAGGTTCCAAAGATGATAAGCGGCGCTACGATATTAGGTGATGGTGAAGTTGCGCTGATTTTGGATACCAATGCGTTAATATAATCGGAAGGATAAGGAAAGGCAGGGTATAGAAATGGATGAAGTAAAAGTAATGGATGAACAGCAGCGTAATGAAATCCTCAATCGTCATGTGGAACTTGATACAACACAGTTCATCGTAGCGCAGCTTGGCGGTGAGCAGTATGGTATTGACATCAAATATATATCGAATATTATCAGAATGTCCAGAATTACAAGAGTGCCCAAAGTTTCTGACTATATTGTGGGTGTTATAAATGTTCGTGGCGTTGTTATTCCTACAATCAGCCTTAGACTTAAGATGGGGCTTCCGGAGGATGAGATTACGAAAAAAACGCGTATTATTATCCTTACGCTTGAACAGCATGAGTCAATTGGCGTACTTGTAGATGAGGTTAAAGAAGTAGTTACGCTTGACGAAGAGCATATTGAAAAGATGGGATATGAGAAGGATGAGAAAGAAAGATTCCTTTCAGGTGTCGGAAAAACGGAGGGAAGGCTTATTTCGCTTCTTGACATTATATCAGTACTTGCAGATGTAATGGAATCATAAGTAACAGCTGTTTTTAGGAAAGGCATAGGTTTTATAATGGCAGAAAATATTAGCTTTCAAAAAGTAACGACAGAATATTATGATGTATTAAAGGAGCTTGGAAACATCGGGGCGGGCAATGCGACAACAGCGCTTGCCCAAATGCTTCAGGCAAAAGTTGATATGAAGGTACCCCAGGTACGGCTTCTTGATTTTAAGGATGTCGGTGAAGTTATGGGCGGTGAGGAACAGATTGTGGTAGGCATATACCTTGCCGTAGAAGGAGACATCACAGGAAGTATCATGTTTGTGCTCGAGCAACATGCCGGAAGAGAACTTGTGTCGAAGCTTATGGGAACACCACCGGCAGAAGGCGATTTTAATGAAATGGAATTATCTGCGTTAAAAGAAATAGGTAATATTATTACAGGCGCATATTTGAATTCGCTTGCACAGATGACAAATCTCAAGGTACTGCCTTCGGTACCGGATTTAAGTATTGACATGTTAAATGCAATTCTTAGCGTGCCGGCAATTGAATTTGGAATTATAGGGGATCAAATCCTTTTGATACAGACGGTTTTTACAGATGATATGGATTTGAATGGTTATTTTATATTGATGCCGGATTTGGAATCTTATTCTAAGATGCTCGGAGCACTTGGAATTAGTTTGTGATGATGTGCATGATTGAGTGCATGTTAAAGTAAAATGCAAAGGGAAGAGGCATACAGTCTATGGCAAATATAGTAAAAGTAGGAATGGCTGACTTGAATGTGTGTAAAAGTCCTGATGGCATTACGACACTGGGACTGGGTTCATGCGTGGGGATTTGTATCAGAGATCCTGTGGCAAAAATAGGAGGGCTTGCACACGCCATGCTGCCTGATAGTACACAGATAGAAAATAATTCGAACAGATTTAAATTTGCGGATACGGGTATTGAGGACTTAGTTAACAAATTGATTGCAATGGGTGGCAGGAAGGCACGGTTTGAGGCAAAGATTGCAGGGGGAGCACAGATGTTTGCATTTCAGAATAAGTCTGATATGGTACGTGTTGGTGAGCGTAATGTGGAGGCAAGCAAGAAAAAGCTTAGGGAACTTGGCATACCTTTGAAAGCACAGGATACAGGCTTGAACTATGGACGCACGATTGTGTTTTATCCGGAGACGGGGGATTTAATAATCCGTTCGGCAGGAAGACCGGAAAAGACGATATAATGTAAGGGGTTTTATGACAGAGGGGATATAAAATGGAAAACAAGACACAGCTTATTACACCGTTTTTGATGCTTACCGCGGGGACAATTGCATCAATTATTATGTATATCAGAAAAGTTGATTTGAATACTATGCTATGGGGTCTGCTCATTGTGCTGGTGATATTTTATATATTAGGCGATATAGCAAGATATCTTTATGCATCTGTCAGACCCCGTATCATACCTTCGGGTAATCTCGCGAAAATGGTAGAACAGGCAAAGAAAAATGGGGATCTTACAGGGAGTGTTGTAGCATTTGCGGACAATGAGGAGGCGAATGCGGAGGAGGATTTTGCGGGAGAATTGAGTGCGGATGGGTTAATGTCGGAAGAAAATCCAGGATATTCCGAGGAGGATGGATATTCCGAGGAAGAACTTGCACAGAGTGAGGAAGAAGACATTGATGCATATGGCTATGAAGAAGAATATGTGGATGAAAATTAATTGAGGCAACATTGTATAACGGGGGAATAACATGAATGACACAGCACGTAAAAAGCTATGGGAGGATTATGCCAGATTAAGAACAGCGGATTTGCGCGAAAAACTTATTTTGGAATATGCACCATTGGTAAAGGTAGTAGCTGGACGACTCAGCATGTATCTTGGCTACAATGTGGAGTATGAAGATTTGGTAAGCTATGGCGTATTTGGCTTGATTGATGCGATTGATAAGTTTGATATGGGAAAAGAGGTCAAATTTGAGACGTATGCAAGTCTTCGCATACGTGGTGCAATACTTGACCAAATCAGAAAAATGGATTGGATACCGCGGACAATCAGGCAGCGTCAAAAGCAGATTGATACGGCAATGAAAGATTTGGAACAGAAAAATGGAAAACCTGCTACGGATGCAGAGTTGGCTGCTTATATTGGTATCACGGAAGACGAATTTTTAGATTGGCAAAATCAGGTGAAAGCAGACAATATGATTTCTTTGAACGAATATTTGGAACAGGGAAATGATATATCGTCTGATAAAGGAATGAGTTCCGGATTTGATACTCCAGAGGGTGTAATAGAGCGAAGCGAGCTTAAAAATATGCTTGAGGAAGCGTTGGAGCTTCTAACAGAAAAAGAAAAAAAAGTGATTCTTCTCTATTATTATGAGGAACTTACGTTGAAAGAAATCAGCCGTGTGCTGGAAGTATCTGAATCGCGCGTATCGCAGCTTCATACAAAAGCTTTACAGAAAATGAAGACGAAAATGGGAAATTATATCGGTATATTGGACTAATATAGGAGATTATTTTATGAATGGATGCTTTCAGATACAGATTAATGAGAATGGCGTGAGTCTGTTACTCTCTCCTCCGATTGGAGGAGGGGTAATGCCGGGCGTGGTAGAGATAAGAGAGTATCTTGACAGAATAGGAATAACCTATGATGCGCTGGCAATCAATTCAGCCCTGAATTCATTAGGGGAGGATGAGGTTGCTGTTTTTTTAACTGCGGATAAAATTGATCCTGTAAATGAGATGTGTGAAATAACCGTGATGCACGACCGGATGACAGCAGTGATGCGTCTTTATCCGCCTAGCACTGGCGGTCTTCCAATTAAGAAAAGGCAGGTTATGGATCAGCTTGCGGCGCAGCGGATAAGATATGGTATTGATGAAGAGGCAATTGATGCTTTGCTGCAGGACAGGCAGTACTGTGTGAATGTAGTTGTGGCAAAAGGCCAGCATCAGACCGCAGGAAAGGATGCGTCAATTGTATATCTTTTTGATACAAACAACAGTTCTCGTCCGGAACTCAATAAAGATGGAAGTGTAGACTTTTTTAAATTGAATACGTTGCACCATTGCACACAAGGACAGGTATTGGCTGAAATTATTCCTGAAGAAAAAGGGTTGGATGGCATTGACGTGTTTGGAACAGTGACGTCTGCAAGAGAAGTCAATAAGGCTGTTTTTTCATATGGAAAAAACATTGAAGTATCATTTGACGGATTACAGTTGCTGAGTATGGTAGATGGGCATGTAAAACTTGTGGATGAAACAGTTTTTGTTTCTGATGTATATACGGTTGAGGATGTCAGTACTGCTACAGGAAATATTGAATATCACGGAAACGTGGAGGTTAACGGAAATGTCTGCGAGAATTTTAGTGTCCGTACAGACGGTGATGTGTTTGTAAAGGGCGTTGTGGAGCTGGCGCTTATACACATCTCCG
>CAMWNY010000251.1 GCA_947175775.1 uncultured Lachnospiraceae bacterium
GTCTTCCACCGCAAGAATCCCCTGCGCATTGTCAAACAGCCGCAGAATAATCTTCAACCCCTCCACAAGCTTTTCGGGCTCCTCAATCATCCGCCTGTAATCGGAGGTTAAATACGGCTCACACTCCGCACAGTTTGCAATCACATATTCAATTTTCTCCGGTTCTTTCGGCGAAAGCTTCACGTGCGTGGGAAAGCCTGCGCCGCCCATACCTACAATGCCCGCCTCCTGAATCAGCTTTATAATCTCCTTCTTATCCAGCTTGTCAGGTTCATGCGGCGTATATGTTACCTCCTCCAAAAGCCCGTCATTGTCCACAATAATGGAATTGACCATATCGCCCGTAACAACCCGTCTTTGTTCTATATTTTTTACCGTACCCGACACTGTCGCATAAACCGGCGCCGACACAAAACCGCCTGCATCAGCAATCTTCTGCCCTGCAAGCACTCTGTCGCCTTTTTTGACAATCGGAACGGCAGGCGCTCCGATATGCTGGCTCAAAGGATAAACCATCTCGCCTGTCGGAATAATCGTTTTCATTGGCTTGTCTTTTGACAGTTCTTTTCCGTCATACGGATGAACTCCGCCGCCAAATGTAAGTTTTGCCATGCTTAGCCTCCATGCTGCGACTGTTTTTTAGGAGCAGCCAATGGCTCAAGTTTTTGCGCAGCACAAAACTTGCAGGTTGAAAATCTGATTTTCAACTTTATTTACTCCTTTTTCAGATATTTACTGCTATCTATACTATACTATTTTTTCAACACATTTTCATCTGTTTTTTGTAAAAATAAACAAAATTTTTCTGACAATGTGTTCCATTTTCACAGGAATGCAAAAAAAGGATACTGTATTTACTTTGACAGGACCCGACACATATGGTAATTTATTTATAGAATGAATTGCAAAGATACTACGAAAGGAAAAATCACATGAAATGCATACAGAAAAGCCTGGGGATTTTATCGCCATGCTACCAAATAGAAAATTTCTGTGTTCCAATGCAGACATTGTTTATTGATATTGAAACCACCGGATTGTACGCGAAAAGTTCAAACCTATATCTGATTGGATGCGCCTATCTCAACAATACCGACGGACCTGCGCACTGGTGCTCAATCCAGTGGTTCGCCGCCAATTATGATGACGAAAAAAACGTGCTTGATGCCTTTGTCCAATTTGCGGCAAACTACCGGTTTCTTATTCATTTTAACGGCAACAGCTTTGATATCCCCTATCTGCAAAGCAAAATCGAACATTATCAGCTTGACCTTGATTTAAACCGATTTGAGGGCATCGATATATACCGGCGCGTGGCACCGTATAAGACCTTTTTAAAACTGCCTAACTGTAAGCAAAAAACACTTGAGGGCTTTTTGCACACCACGCAGCGAGAGGATCAATACACGGGCGGCGAACTAATCGAGATTTATCATGACTATGTACTCACGCACAAGGAAAGCAGCGAACAGCTTTTGCTGCTCCACAACGAGGAAGACATAAAAGGAATGCTCGAAATCGTTTCGACGCTTGCCATTCCGGACCTGTTTTATCAGCCCGTAAAGGTTACAAAAGTACAGGCAAACCACTACAAAGACATCAACAACAGACCGTGTTCCGAAATCATCATGAGCCTGAAGCTTCCGTCCTCACTGCCTGCCGATATTTCATACGGTATCAATGACTGTTATTTCAGCGGTCATAAGGAAGACGGAAAACTGAGAGTTCCGCTTTATGAAGAAGAACTGAAATATTTTTATTCCAACTACAAAGACTACTACTATCTGCCCAAGGAAGACATTGCCGTACACAAATCCGTTGCCTCCTTTGTCGACAAAGAATACCGCGAACAGGCGAAAGCGCATAACTGTTATACACGCAAAATCTCCTCCTATCTTCCGCAGTGGGATGCCGTTTTTGCTCCGTTTTTCAAGCGCAATTATGACGACAAAGCATTGTTTTTTGAACTGACAGATGAACTCAAAACCCAGCGGGAAGCATTTAACCAATATGCACACCATGTTTTGCAAATGATGGGCGTAAGCCGGAGCAACACCGCAAAAGCCTAAAAGAACCTGTCCAATCGGGTAGGAGGTAAAAATTTCATTTACCGTCCTCCCACACCATCCGGCATACCGTTCGGTACTAGGCGGTTCCTTCAGATTCCGCCTCACGATGGACACCCTTGGTCTTGGCTGTACCCTTCCCACTACCAGGGCGTGTTACGGACTTTCACCGATTAGATTGCGCCCATACTGGGCGCACATTAAAACGCCCAAAACAGCTAAACCGTTTCGGGCGTTTTTCCTATTTCCTTATTCTACACTATTCCGCGTTATTCTCCGCCACTTTCGCCGCGCGCGCAGCCACTTCCGCAGCCTGCACGTCGCTTGGTGTCTGCTCGTAGCGCACAATCTCATACTCGAAATTGCCGCGTCCGCCCGTCATCGAGCGCAGCGTCGTACAATATCCCGCAAGCTCCATAATCGGAATATCCGCCTCAATCACCTGCTTGCCGTTTCCAATCGGGTTCATGCCAAGCACTCTGCCCCTGCGCTTGTTCAAGTCACCCATAATATCGCCCGTATACCGGTCAGGCACCGTCACCTTCAGATTTGCAATCGGCTCTAAAAGCACCGGAGCCGCGTCCATAAAGCCTTTCTTAAACGCCTGAATCGACGCCATCTTAAATGCCTGCTCCGAAGAGTCTACCGGATGGTACGAACCGTCGTAAAGCACGCCCTTGACACCCACAACCGGATATGCCGCAAGCGGTCCCTTCAAAACGGATTCCTGCATACCCTTCTCCACTGCGGTGAAATAGTTCTTCGGCACTGCACCGCCGACAACCTCCTGCTCAAACACATACGCAGTCTCTAAATCGCCGGACGGCTCAAAGCGCATCTTTACATGACCATACTGTCCGTGTCCGCCGGACTGTTTCTTATACTTCGCCTCCACATCCGCTTTCTTCTTAATCGTTTCCTTAAACGCAACCTTCGGCTTCGAAAGCTCGATTTGGCACTTATATTCATTTAGCAGACGGCTTTGGATAATATCAAGCTGCTGCTCACCGATACCGTACAGCAATGTCTGTCTGTTCTCCGTGTCATTGACAACCTTAAGTGTTTGGTCCTCATGTGAAAGCTTCTGCAATGCCTGCGATACCTTGTCAATATCACCCTTGTTGGGCACCTTGTAGCGCATTGCCGTGTAAGGCTTTGACAGCTCGAACTTGCCGTACTCAATTACAGTCGCCTTTGTGGAAAGCGTGTTACCTGTTCTAGCCGCCGTCAGCTTTGCAATCGCGCCGATGTCGCCCGCGTGCAGCTCACTGATTTCAACAGGCTTGCTGCCCTGCAAAATATAGAGCTTATTGACTTTCTCCTCAACGTCCTTGTCCTTATTATAAATCACATCGTCTGACTTAAATACGCCTGAACAAACTTTAATCAGCGAATACTTACCGATAAACGGATCCACAATCGTCTTAAACACATAAGCGGATTTTGCCTTTGAGAAATCAAAGTTTGCCTCAAAGACCTCGTTTGTCTTCATGTTAAATCCTGCAATCTGTCTGTTTTCCGGACTTGGCATATATTTCACAATATCATCTAACAGCGTATATGTACCCTGACACAGTAAACTTGAACCCATACTAATCGGAACAATCGAGCTGTCAATCACGTTTGTACGAAGCGCCGCACGGATTTCATTTTCCGTAAACGTTTCGCCGCCGAAGTAACGCTCCATAAACTCTTCGCTTGTCTCCGCAACCGCCTCCATCAAGGTATCCTTATAAAGTGAAAGATTGTCCTTACTGTAATCCGGAATCTCGCACGCTTCAACCTCTTTGCCCTTCCAACGGTTTCCCGTCTCGCTCACGACATTGACATAGCCGACAAACTTCTCGTTTTCACGGATTGGGAAATGGAACGGCGCAATCTTCTTGCCATACATCTCCGTCAGTTTTTCCACCACGTTTTTAAAGGAAGCATTGTCCGCATCCATTCCGGTCACGTAAATCATGCGCGGCAGCTTATATTTCTCGCACAGCTCCCATGCCTTCTCCGTGCCTGCCTCAACGCCTGATTTTCCCGAAACGACAATAACTGCAGCGTCCGCAGCGCTGATTGCCTCCTCAACCTCGCCTATAAAATCAAAATAGCCGGGTGTGTCGAGTACATTAATCTTTGTACCCTCCCACTCGATCGGTACGACTGATGTGCTGATAGATATTTTACGTTTTTGCTCCTCCTTGCCGAAATCGCTGACCGTATTGCCGTCTTCCACTCTGCCCATACGTGAAGTGACTCCCGCCAAATATGCCATAGACTCCACAAGTGTGGTCTTACCCGCACCCCCATGTCCTAGCAAAACTACATTTCTGATTTTATCAGTTGTGTAAACATTCATTCCAGTTACCTCCTATTTTGGTTTTATAAGTCGTTACTGTTCCCTTCGTTCCAGTAACAGGTAAAAATCCATGCAAAATTCCCTTCGGTAATGGATTTTTACTTGGCACCGGTACGTTTTCTCACGGACTTAGCAGTGAATGCCAAGTCCTGTACACACAGCAACAATAAGCCTCATTAAAATTTTACTATATTTCCCGAAACAGTTCAATCTCTTTTGTGCAATATGCACACTGTGTTTTTTCATAAAATATTATGTAAATTTTCGTCATTATTACTATTGATTTTTATAAATTTTTTTATTGTGTTTTAACAAGCATTAGTGTAGAATCTAG
>CAMWNY010000252.1 GCA_947175775.1 uncultured Lachnospiraceae bacterium
TGCGCCAGCTTTTTGGGAAACAGGATTCCAAATGTAAGCAAAATATACATCATGAAGAAGGTTGCCATGATAAGCGCAATCCAACGAAGCAGCCCTTCGCTGAAACCACTCATAAAGGAAAAATCCGAAAGCCAGCCTTCAAATGACAACGTCCATTTCGGAAGGAAATAGCATCCCATAATTAAATCAATAAGCGTTATAATCATTTGAATGGAATTAATATAAATTGTGGCGCGCACCATAATCTGATGCAAAAGGATTGACCGCTTATCTTTCTCTTCTTCTGCCTTTCGCTCGATTTCTTTTTCATTCATCAAATGAATTGCCTTATTAAAGCCTGTCAAAACCGCCTCAATAAAAAGCAGCGCTAAGAATAAAATAATGCGAAAGGCGGAAGCATCTCCATCGTCCATTAAACTTTTTTCTCCTTTTATTACTATTTTCTTTTTTAACAACAAAGGTGTAATCCGCATAGTAAACGCAGATTACACCCTTATACTATAACATTCCCAAGCGGAAACGTCAATATTTTAGCCTGACGTTTTCTATCCTTTTGTCATCACTTTTTGCACAATCTTGAACTTAACCGCCTTTGTGCCGCTATAATAACCAATCCCTTTGAGTATCGCCGTTGCGGTTCCTTTATCTGTATTATTTGTATATGCGACAATCTCATAATCTTTACCCATTTCAAGGATCCCTGATACGCCATTAATCGTTCCGTTTAAATCTGTGGCTTGCAGTGTAATCTCACTTCCTGTATATTGTTTTGACTTCTCCACAAGGGTAAATTTTGCCTTAGAGATGTCCTTCCCCACCTGAAACAGCGCCTTTTCTTTTGTGATATTCGTCTTCCCTTTCAAATTTTGAATATCTTTTGCTTCCACTTGCACATAAACCTTTCCATTTGCCAAAACATCATTTTTTGTATACTCTGTTCCTACTACTTCTGTGCCTTCGTTTTCTCTAACTTGATATAGTTTAAGTGTATACTGCGACGCTTTGAGTGCCGTTCCATTTTTATCCGTCACGACTGCCTTTACCTTCCCCGCCTTAATTCCCTCACAGGCAGTTATTGCATCAACAGAAATCTCAGACAAGTCAAGCGGTTGAATAGAATACTGTTTTGGATTGCATTTTTTTGTATAATTCCCTTTTCCGGTAATCGTAACGGTTCCTGTTCCAACCTTTTTATTATTCCCATATTTCGCCGTAAAATCTTTGCCGCTGATTAGCGTTTTTCCTTTATAGCAGACAGTTACAGCAGGCATTGCGCCTTTTACCGCATATTCTGCTTCCTGAACTCTAATCTCAACGTCTGCACTGCTTAAATCCACCGCTGTAATCTTAAAGGTCTTTTTAACGCTTGTTGCTCTGCCTTTGGCATCTTTTGCCCCTGTTACAAGAATGGCAGCAGTACCTTTATTCACATTGTTTGACACTGCTACATTAATATCCATCGGTGCACCGTCTTTTCTCTTATAGGGGTTCTTGTTTTCAGAAAAATTATCGTTCTTCACATAAGTAACCAAGGAACCGTTTTTTAACACAAGCGTAAAATCAGGATACTGTCGCTCCCCTGTATATTGCGAGTCAGCAATTTTTTCAATTTTAGCACCCTTGACGTCTACCGATTCTACAACATAGTCCGCCTCTTTAATCAGAAAGTTTTCCATGACATCTTTGCCTGCATAATTTCCCTTTCCCGATACAATCACAGATGCCGTCCCTATTTTAGAATTATTTTTATATGACACAGTATAATCAACGCCTTGTATTAAATTTCTGCCATGTTCCATATCATAATCCCAAACTTCAAAATCAGGCGTAATCTTTGAGCCCGTGTACGGATATGATGTATCAAGACCAACAATCCAAATACCGCTGTCATGGGGACTTTCTGTTTCCCCGGTCTCACTTGATTCAGGCTCGCTTTCGCTCTCTTCCGATTCACCTGTTTCAGGCTCACTTTCCCCAGTCTCACCTGATTCCGACATACTTTCACTTTCTTCCGGCTCACTTGTTTCTGAAATACTTTCACTTTCTTCCGGCTCACTTGTTTCTGAAATACTTTCACTTTCTTCCGGCTCACTTGTTTCTGAAATACTTTCGCTTTCCTCTGGCTCACTTGTCTCGGGCGGTACTTCTGTTCCGGTGTCACCTGTGATTGTTCCGTCCGTATCCTCACCTATTGCCGGATTATTGGAAGCCGTTCCTCCTACAGCGGGACGCATCCCCGTTGCCGCATCCGTCGATATTCCTTCTTTTAGAACAAGAAAATCGTGCATATTGATTGTACCGTCTGTATGTCTCCAATATGCATTATCAATACGGTCCAAACCGTCATAACGAAGAGAAATAAAATCATCTGCCTTAATTTGCCCCTGTTCTGCATTGACTGCCGCGTTTTCATCAGCATCCCAATAGTACATTGTATCATTGATAATCTTGTCTACCTTTTGTTTTCCTTTTCCTGAAATACTGTCTACAAACGCTGAACCATCCGTCCGAAACGAAATTACATTTTTAAGCTCATAATCCGTATCTCTATTTATGTCGTATGTCGAAAGCACAATGTTTGATCCGGCCGTGCGATTGCTTATCCCTTCTCCGCCATTATTATAAAATACGGAACCATATACCTTTAAGTTGTAACTACTAGACGAATCAACTCCTTCAAACAAATTATAAAATGCAAGGGAATTCATAATCTTATTTCCGGAATACGGAACAACTGCATTTGAGTCATAATCTGCATCATAGATGCTTCCTCCTGCAAGACCGCATCCTCCCATATTAAACCCGATTGCTGTCCCGTTCGCTTCCCTAGCAGCACCATTTTCGTCAGGACGATTATTTTCATCCAACAGCAAGTAACCATTTTTATATGCAATACAATTTTTTACCGTGACGGCTCCCGTATTTCCGATTTTATTATCTGCAAATAAATCCCATCCGTCGCCCACATTGTATGCCGCGATACACCCGTCAAATACATTCCCGCTTCCGTTTGTACATTTTGCCCCGAATCCGTCCGCATTTTCACGCTGTGTATCTGCATTGAGATAAGAGTTACAGTTTAGAATAAGGTTATCGCTTGGCCAATCCCTGTAGGTATCCTCCTCACGTGCACAGCAGATGCAAAGACCCACGTAACCGTTCTTATATGTATCTACCCTGTCAAACACACAGTGACTGCCGGATACCTGAATCCCGTACTCGCGGTCCTTGCTTCCCGTAACATCAAAATCTTTAAAATACCAGTAATCTCCACAGGCAATCATACCTGCAGCCTGACCATGAAAATCAAACACTGGTCTGTTTTTTGAATCTGCTGCCATCATTCTGATATATTGATTATACGCTTCTTTACCGCCCGCCTTTTGCGGCTCTCCGTCAATCCCTCTCGGTATATAAATCGTTTGTGATAAATCATACCGTCCGCCTGCAAGAAGAATCGTCTGACCTGGCTGTGCATGCCTTACCGCTGAATAAATATCAAGCGGTTTTTCTTTTGTACCCGCGTTTCCCGGCTTTCCCTCCTGCGATACATAAATTGTCTGTCCCTGTTTACCATATTTTTTATACGTTATCGTATAGTTCTTTGTCCACTTATCATAATTTTTTAATTTTATAAGCGAATTCATTTGAGGAGACCATTCCTTATTTGGCGTAAACTCCACCATTAAAATATTATTACCGACCGTCAAACCATCCACATCAATATATATTTTTGTATTTTTTACCTCATTCCCTTTCAAAAGCTTTGAAACGGCAGGGTCAAGTGTTCCTCCAACATTGTAATAATCAAGCTCCACTTCCTTTCCGTCGGTGTCTCTTTCCGTATGCTTTGTTAAAATGTTTCCCTCACTGTCTTTGAGCACAAGTCTGCCATTCCAATTACTTTCAAATACAAATTGATAGTTTTCCGTGTTTGTCACATTTTCTGACAAAATCTTGTATGAGCTGTTTACATATTTTACAGGCTCTGTCTCCGCCGGTTCATCCTCTTCCGGAGAGATTGTTGTAAACTCCATATCCGTAAACGTCACATCTGCATTTCTTGAGGCAAAGACACCCACATACACAAGATCCTCCTCAAGAACATTCAGCGCTTTTGTATCATAATATTTTCTGGTAATTGTAATCGGACTTCCGTTACTATCTAAAATCACGTTTCCATCATCATCCAGCTGCGTGTAACTGACAAAATAACCAGTGTTATTCTTCTGCAATTGAAATTTAAAGTTTACATAATGTTCGTGGTCATTTCCCTGTAATAAATTAGAACCAACTACACAGTTTCCTACCATATTATACTGACCTGCACCATATTTCGCATGGGTTGTATCAAGTGTTTCCTGCGTTGCTCTGAAATTTACCGGTATTGTAAGCTCTCCTTCTGAAATTTTTGATACATCGCCCGGTGTAACACCGATTTTCTCGGTGGCGCCGACACCAAGACACATCCTTATTTTTTCCCCTATACCGTCTGCCGTTGCCTCTGATCCATTCCAACCATAGTTAATTCTTGACACCACTGCCTGATAGCTGTTATTCCAAAAATCCTTGCTGTCGCCATCTTCACCAATGCTGTCCGCAGCCATAATACCAAAGCCTTCCTGCCCATTAGAATATTTCCATGAATTTACATGTGCGGTTGCCTTAAAGGTAAAGTTTGTTGTTCTTGGATCGATTGTTGTATAGTAAAAAGCAAGTC
>CAMWNY010000253.1 GCA_947175775.1 uncultured Lachnospiraceae bacterium
CGCACTGGGCGCGCGGCGAGTAGTGGAGAAGGACGTTCCTCTACTCGATTGCACACGGATATTCATAGGAAGAAGACCATGTGGAGCGATACATTAATAAAATCAAGGTATTCCGCAATTCAGTAACAGCATGGTCGGTGGGGAATGACAGGCATTTACAAGAAAATAGACACCATAAAAGATTTCTTTGAACGGCAAACCTACTATAAGAAATAAACAAATGTTATTTTATTGGATAGGTCAGCTCTTTTCTGCTATAATCGGTAAAGACTGACAAATGACGATAGAAATAGACAATTTGACGGAGGGAATGATTTTGGACAGAAATGTAAACATAATAACAGACTTAAAGGGAAATAAAATTGTACTAATAATCGATATTATATTCAAGGGAAAAAGGTCTGTAAATTGGGATGATGTAAAAAAAATATCTTGAAACCTATGTCGGTGAATTTTATGAAATTGGCGATACAAACGATAGTGTATATATTGGAAAAGAGCTACCAGATGAATATGCTGGTTCGCGGTATACATATTCGCTGAAAGGGGCAAATGCGAAAGCAAAGGCAAATGCATCACAGGGGATACCGGAGATGTTGGAGATAGCGACCGGAAAGCATTTCAGGGAAAATTCCGGTGAAAAGCATAACAGAAATGCTGCGAATGGCTGGTATCGGTATAATTCACGTTTTGCACTGCCTGTTTATGCTGAAAGTGGGGAAGTGGAGCGGTATAATGTGTTTATGCCTCCATGCTGATACGGCACGATGCAGACGGAAAGATGTATCTTTATGACATTATGGACATAAAAAAAGAAACGAGCAACCCGTTCGAATCATAAAATTTTACTTGGCAAAAAAACCATCTCTTTTCTATAGCATAGAGTATGTGGAGATTGCTGTCAAGCATGTATTTTTTTTAATTACTTTGAAAAATATGCGAAAAATATGGAGAAGAGGAGTACGTCAGTTATGCACATTTTCATAATGCGGGAAATACGGGAGAAATGGATTTTATGTGTGATAATAGTTTCATGAGAGGAACATTGACAATTACATGACCGTCCGAAAGGACACTGCAACAATTATGGAAGTCTTTGTAGAGCGTGATGGTCTTGTGCTGGGTAATGTGGAAGGTGAACTGCGATATGCAGGGGTAGGAAAGGACAGGATAACAGAGAGGGAAAGATTTTAGATGCATTCTCCGAATAGTTTGGGTGTACTGATTGCAACGGAAGTGATGGAAGAACGGGATAAATTTCTTATCGAAGTAGACTGCATACCATGAATTAATCAAATGGAAAACAGGGCATTTTCAGATATGGAAGTGTCCTGTTTGTGTCTTTGGGAATGAAGATAAATTTTGTGGATGAAGGACTGACATCTAATTGGTTCTGTGATAAAATATTCGTTGTTAGTAGATGGATAAATTGAATTTGACGAGGTGTTTTATGGTAAAGGCATTTTTCTTAGACTTTTATGGGACAATAGTTCATGAGGATGGAGAGGTCATAAAGAAGATAACACAAATAATAATGAAAACGGGAAAAGCAGGAAATACGTCTGAAATAGATATATTTTGGTGGAAAGAGTTTCAAAATATGTTTACTAATTCATATGGAAAGAGTTTTGAAACTCAGCGAGCATTAGAGGAGCGAGCATTAAAAAACACAATAAAGAAATTTCATTCAAGTGCAAATGCCCAAGAATTAAGCAAGTATATGTTTGAACACTGGATTAAACCACCAATATTTGAAGATGCATTGCCTTTTTTTGATAAAAGTCCAATCCCCATTTATATTGTATCTAATATAGATACTGCTGATGTTATGAAAGCAATAGAATATCATAATATCATGCCGGCAGGAGTTTTTACGTCAGAAGATGCAAAAGCATACAAGCCAAGAAAAGAGTTGTTTGAACTTGCATTAAATAGAGCAGGTCTGAAAGCAGATGAAGTAATTCATATTGGAGATTCCATTAGCAGTGATGTCATGGGGGCTAATGGAGTTAATATTAGAGCATTATGGTTAAATAGATTTGATAAAGAGGTTCCTGATGGGGTTGAGAGTATTGTTAGTTTATTAGATGCATTAGAAAGAGTAATTTTGAATTAGACTAATTCAAGTATTTTGAGTAGTTTGGTAAAAAATTAATAAACAACTTACAATCCCAAGCATAATGACCGCAGATTTGACATTGGAATTTGGCGGCACTGTTAAGTACCCTTATCGAAAAGATTACCATAGGCGAACCGAAGGATGTGGACGAGGAGCGCATACAGGAAGTAAAAATTTTATAAATTCATAGGATTAGGGTGTCAAAAGGTCCATTTTCATTGCAGAGATAATTTTTTTAAGATATTAATCTTCATAGGGAATATCTTTTAAAAAGGGCGTATTTACGACATTTTATTATGTATCGTGGAATACGTCCTTTTGAAATAAGTCAGCAGGAGCTGACGGGTGCCCGGCGCGACGAGTAGGGGATGATGAATTTTCTCTACTCGATTGCTAATCTTCCATATAAAGATATTTCAAAAATGCAACAGCATTATCAACCTTGTCCGAGTTTATAATAATGCCAAACACAGGTTCTCTATCCACATAATAGGAATATTGATTGAGCTTTGGTGAATCGGAGACATCGATTCCGACCGGAATATGTTCACCACTGCCGGTTTCAGCATAATAGAGGCGGTCTTGGTACAATTCGAGTAAATCCGTGGGAAGAAATGCCGTGAGGTCGCCTAAGCAGTCGCACTTGGCAAAATAGTCTATCGTATCGGTATCGCCGACAATGACATCCAAATCGTTGGCAGTGATGGATGCCATGGCTTTCTCAAGCCCCGCGTAAGCGTCAAGATCAACGATTTCTTTGGAGTATGTCATGCTGGAGTCGATATAAGCGTTTTGCTTGGATGTATCAATGCCCATATATTGAACAAAACCGTCAATCAGCGCAGTGCTTGACGAGTCGCCGGTATCATTGTAAAAAAACGCACCAAAGGCGGTATCGTGCGGTGCAGTGAGCATAGTATACAAAAGTGTGAAAACAAAGGCGCATACGGCAATTACTGCAACTGTGGACAGCAGGTAGTAATCCTTAAAGTACAGCAGTTTATCTTTTAGGGATGCGTCTTTTAGTTTTGCATTTTGTTCCTTGATTTCATCAGACAGGGAATTGTTTTTATCGCGATTTTTATTATAAATCTCCATAAAGACCTCCGTTCTTTGTTTTTATGCGGGTTATCATAAATCAGCTATAAAACTGATGATATATGCTGTTACGGTACAATGTCAATTAAATTTTTCTAAAAGATTGGGAAAGGCTTGCATAATAGGTTGATTTATTCTAAGATATAGTATATTGAACTGTATTAAAATAAGGAAAGGGCAGGATTACGATCATGAATGAAAGCTACAAGGAATTGCTGGTAAAAAGAGAGCGGGGCGTGAAAGAGGCAGTTATGCGGATTGCTTGTATTGTGCCTACGGTTCTGCTTGTACTGTTGGCATTTACGGGAAATCTGATTATTTTTATAGCAGCTGTTGCGTGCGGTGTTTTGACTTATTTTGTCTTTCAGTGGACGGATATTGAGTTTGAATATCTTTACCTTGACAAAGAGATTACAGTGGACAAGGTTATGGCAAAGACAAGAAGAAAGCGGGCTGCAGTTTTGGATGTCAATAAGATTGAGATTATGGCGCCAGAGAATTCCGATCAGCTTGTTTACTATAAAAACAGGCAGGTGAAGATAACGGACCTGAGTGCGGGACATGATCTGCCTGATCAAAAGCTGTATATGGTATATTATGAAGGTAACCAGTGCTATTTGATGAATTTAGATGAAGACTTTATAAAGACCGTAAAACTGATAGCTCCGCGAAAAGTTTTTTCGGAATAAATTTAGTCTTGACAAGCAGTGCGTGCTTTAGTATAATTTTTAAAATATTTTTTTATCAACTTGTTCACATATTTATTCATAGGAGGAAGAAAAATGGGTCAGTTAATTGGCAAAGGAATTACGTTTGACGATGTACTTTTAGTACCAAGCTATTCACAGGTAATACCGAATCAGGTCGATCTTACCACATGGTTAACAAAAAAAATCAAACTGAATATTCCGATGATGAGTGCCGGAATGGATACCGTAACAGAACACAGGATGGCGATTGCGATGGCACGACAGGGTGGTATCGGTATTATTCACAAAAATATGTCGATTGAAGAACAGGCGGATGAGGTAGACAAAGTAAAACGTTCCGAAAACGGCGTAATCACAGATCCGTTTTCCCTTACTCCTGAACATACACTTGCCGATGCGGATGCGCTGATGGCAAAATTCAGAATTTCCGGTGTGCCAATTACAGAAGGCAGAAAGCTTGTCGGCATTATTACCAATCGAGATTTAAAATTTGAGACAGATTATACAAAAAAAGTCAAGGAGTCAATGACGTCCGAAGGGCTTGTTACGGCTATGGAAGGCATTACGCTTGAGGAGGCAAAGAAGATTCTTGCGCAGGCGAGAAAGGAGCAGCGGCCTATAGTAGCTAGGGAGTATAACCTGACACGTCTGATTACGATTCAGGACCTTGAAAAGACAATTAAGTATCCGTTGGCAGCAAAGGATTCCCAGGGACGGCTTTTATGCGGTGCGGGCGTGGGAATTACGGCAAATGTGCTTTTGCCGGAGGCGGCTGTCGGTCAGGCGGCGTA